>CAZFPG010000569.1:0-2146 GCA_964521055.1 uncultured Marinobacter sp. | reverse complement strand
CTGGTCGCCCAGGCCACATCCCACCTGCCCAACGTCAGCGTCACCGGCTTCAGCAATCTCCTGGCAGACTTTGTAAGGGAACAGGGTGCAACCGTAATCCTTCGTGGCCTCAGAGCCGTCTCCGACTTTGAATACGAGTTCCAGCTTGCCGACATGAACCGCCGCCTGGCGCCGGAAGTGGAAAGCGTCTTCCTGACGCCGGCCAACCACCTGTCCTATATCTCCTCCACCCTGATCCGGGAAATTGCCTCCCTGGGTGGAGATGTCTCGGAGTTTGTCGACCCTGCCGTAGAAGCAGCGCTCAAGGAAAAATTCAGCCAGAAATGAAGAGACGGGAAAACTGCTGCCGGCAGACGGGCAGCAGTACAGAGCAGGACAGGGAGATCAGAACAACGGCGGCAGCGGGATCAGATTGCCGTTGATATCAAGGGCAAGGTCCTCAAGGGTGCCCCTCACCCGCAGACGGTCCCCCTCCTGCTCCACCATGCCCTGCTTGATCAGCGGTGCCACTTGCATCCCCAACTCCGGATACTGTTCCACCAGCGCCAGCGGCATGCTCAGGTCCAGGTTACCCGTCAGGCGCTGCATCACCATCATCATCTGATCTTTCTCGTCATCCGACAAAGACGGGTGCTGCACCATGATCTCACCATCAACGGGGCCATAAGGAGTGGCAAACGACAGCTCCGGAAAGCCGAACGAGAAACCCTCCCCGGCAAGACCGAGCAGGGCCTGATTGATGCGGTTCATGGATTCCATCTGTTGCTGCATCGCGGCGCGGGAATCGCCAGCGGAAGGTGTCAGGGCCGACGCCTGCATATCTGTCAGCGCTGATGTCAGATTATCCCAGCTTTGCACATCCAGGCCGCTGAAGACGAACTCCATGCGATGGGGCCCGAAGCTCCTGTCATCAGCGGTCATTGTCTCAAGCGTAAAGAGCGTCTCGGAGTCGATGCTGTTGCCATCGTCCTCAGTATAGGTCTCACTCCGCAGCCCAAACTCGTCAAACCGGAGCAGGGGCTCGTCCCGGGCGGCCACTTCAAGACGGGTCAATGACATTTCGCCGTCACCCAGCCAGACATCCCCGGTAAGGTGCTCCATGGTCTGCTCAAAGCGGAAATCTTCGATACTGATGCGCAGGTCAGGGGCGCGGATTACAGCCCCCGGCCAAAGCAGAAGCACATCGGCCCGGGAGCCCGTATCGCTGATTTCGGCACGGCCATAGCTTTCCGACAGGTCGAAGGATTCACCGGTCTCTTCATTGATGACACTGACCGCGGGAACAGTGAGCTCAACAATCACAGAGCCCCAGAGTCTGGTTTCCAGGGTCAGGCGCGGCGGCTCATCGGGAAAGATCTCTTCGACTTTTGAACCCAGTTCGGAGGGTGGGGAAAAGTCCAGCAAGCTGCCGGTGACACCATGGCTAACCCGGGCCTGGTACTCGAACTCGTGTTCTTCACCGGTATCCGGGTTCTGAACCGAAACGGTGCCGGTAAAATCAGCGCCAAGATAGCCCCGGTTGTAGTCCCGTGTTTCAAGGCGGAACAGCGGCTGGGCCTCATTGACTTCCGCAGTCACGTTCTGCCACTGCTGCTCGGTCACATAGCCTACGGCCCAGGGGGCGAAAACACCGACCGCCAGTACTGCCGCACCGGCAACCATCCATTGTTTTTTCAACTGCCAGATCTCCATTACAGCGCCCGCGCGCCCTGCACAAAAGGTACACAACGGCGCAGGTTATCATTATTTACCGGTCAGGCGTTCCAGCAGAACCAGTTGCGATGCCAGACGATCCTCACCTTCCGCTGGCTGATTCTGGATGTAACTGCCGTCCGGCTGCAAGACCCAGGACTGGCAATTGTCGGCCAGGTACGTATCCAGGTCTTCGCGCACCCGCGCAATCAGGGCAGGGTCTTCAATGGGAAAGGCCGTCTCCACCCGGCTCAGCAGGTTGCGCTCCATGCCGTCCGCACTGGAACCGTACACCTCTGGCCGCCCGTTGTTGCCGAAGTAGTAAACCCGGGTATGCTCCAGGAATCGCCCGATAATGGACCGGACCCGGATGTTGTCCGACAGCCCCGGCACTTCAGGACGAAGGCAGCAGATGCCACGGATAACCAGATCAATCTTGACGCCTGCCTGGGAC
>CAZFPG010000568.1:0-2149 GCA_964521055.1 uncultured Marinobacter sp. | reverse complement strand
GGATATCCAGCTTGCCGTGCTCTGATTCGATGTGCTGCCAGATGTCTTCAATCTGGTCCATTTCACCGATGTGGCAGGCATAGGCCTCGGCACTGCCACCGTCCTCGCGGATACTGCCGGCCACGGCCTCACAGCCATCAATCTTGCGGCTGCTTACAATCACGTGGGCACCATAGTTGGCCAGGGTGCGGGCAATGCTCTCGCCGATACCACGGCTGGCACCGGTGATCAGGGCCACTTTGCCGCTCAGGTCAAACAGGTCTTGCTTGCTCATTCTTCACCTCAATTCGTTATCGGAAGGTCACCAGGGAGGGGTCTTCCGCCTCCAGGTGACTGTAATTGTTGAACACTGAAAGGCTACGGCGGGTCCCTGAGTGCAGGATCCGGGTAACACTGGTATTGGCGATTACGGAATTCATGTCCAGTGTCTTGCGATCACTCAGCTGCAACAGGTGTTGGGCCATAACGGCAATGGGGCCGCCGGAAGTGGACACCAGGGTGTCACCGCCGTCCGCGTATTCAATCAGTTGTTCCAGGGATGTGATCACCCGGTTGCGGAAATCGCTCCAGCTTTCGGCGTATTCGTCCTCGTGCTCGCCACCGACCCAGCGAACCATGGCTTCCTCGAAGACCTGCTGGAATGCCCTCGCAGGTTTGGGAAATGCCGCCAGATCCCGCGCCATACGTTCACGGTCTTCCCATTCCGGGCGCAGGCGTTCAACCACTTGGGTATGGTCAAACTCGTTGAAGCCCTCCACAACCTGCATATCCGGAAGGGTGTCACCATAGCCACTGGTGATGGCCTCCACGGTTTCCCGATGGCGCTCCATGTTGCCACCAAACACCGCACTGGGCGTTACCTTGCCAACGAGCCAGCGGCCCAGAACACGGCCCTGCTCCCAGCCACGGGGCGACAGCTGATCGTAATTTTCCTTACCAAAACTGGCCTGCCCATGGCGAATCAGATGGATCGTTGCCATTACAGCTCACTCTCCTCAATCAGCCGCTGACAGCGCTTTTCGAGGTAGTTGGCGGCATGGCCGAACGCGGCGAAACGCTTGTCTTTGGTCTGGCCGTGGTAATAGCGGTAATAGATCTGCTGGACAATCACCGCCAGCCGGAACAGGCCGTAGATTTCGTAGAAGTCGAAGTTGTCGATTTTCAGGCCGGATTTCTCGGCGTAGTAAGCGACCACTTCCTTGCGGGTCAGCATGCCCAGTCGGTGGGTGGGTTGCCGGCGCAACATCTGGAACGGGCCTTCATCGTCGGCCTCGATCCAGTAGGCCAGGCTGTTGCCCAGGTCCATCAACGGGTCACCAATGGTGGCCATCTCCCAGTCCAGCACACCGATAACCTCGAACGGGTTGTCCGGGTTCAGCACCACATTGTCGAAACGGTAGTCGTTGTGGATGACCACCTGGGCAATATCGTCCGGCATCTTGTCGTTCAGCCAGCCCATGACGGTTTCAAAGTCACCCACGTCATCGGTTTTCGCCTTGCGGAAGCGGTCACTCCAGCCGCCAATCTGGCGCTGCACGTAGCCGGCGCCCTTGCCCAGCTTGTCCAGGCCGGCGGCCTTGGCGTCGACATTGTGAAGATCCACCAACTTGTCGATGACGTTCAGGCACAGTTTGCGTGTATCCGCCTCGCTGAGCTCGAAATCCTTGGGGAAGTCCTGGCGCAGGATGATGCCCTTCAGGCGCTCCATCACATAGAAATCGCAGCCCAGCACATCGTGGTCGTCGCAGATGGCGACGATATTCGGAACGTAGGGAAACTCGGGCTTCAGCGCCCGCATTACCTTCGCTTCCCGCAGCATGTCGTGGGCGGACTTGGCGATATGGCCGAACGGCGGCCGGCGCAATACGTAGGAACGGTCGCCATAATCCACCTGGTAAGTCAGGTTGGAGGCGCCACCGGGGTACTGCTTGATATCCGGTTGGCCTTCCAGGTCCGGAATGGCCTGCTTCATGAAGCGGTCAACAGCCGCGACATCCAGCTCTTCGCCTTCGCGGATATCAACAGCCTGGTCAATCTGGGTCATTCGGCTCTCCTTTACTATCCAGACGTCAGCAAGGGAGCAGGTCTTTCCAGAACACGCTGTGAATACGTCCCTGTACGCTCCGCTCCGCCATCCATGGCTCCGCAG
>CAZFPG010000567.1:0-2157 GCA_964521055.1 uncultured Marinobacter sp. | reverse complement strand
GCGTAATAAAGTATGTCTGGGCGGTATAATAATCGCTTGGGATGCGTACTTGAAACGGGAAAGGTAAAGTTAGGCCCTGATTCGCACAATCGGTTCAAAAATTTAAAGGTAATCGGATGGATATTGCAGCTTACATGGCTGATGTGGGACAGCAGGCACGGCAAGCCGCTACCGCGGTAGCCCGATCCACAACGGCGGTTCGCAACCAGGCACTGCTGGCAACGGCGGAAGCTCTGGATGCTTCAAGGGCCGACCTGGCCGCCGCCAACGCCACAGACCTGGAAAACGGCCGCAGCAACGGCCTTGATGCCGCGATGCTGGACCGGCTGGAGCTGACGCCGGCGCGTATTGACGCAATGATTGAAGGTCTTCGCCAGGTAGCCTCATTGCCGGACCCGATCGGTGAAATCACCGGCATGACCTACCGTCCCTCTGGTATCCAGGTAGGCCGTATGCGAGTGCCCCTGGGCGTTATCGGCATTATCTACGAGTCGCGGCCAAACGTGACTGTGGAGGCGGCCAGTCTGTGCCTCAAATCCGGGAATGCCACCATTCTCCGGGGAGGCTCCGAGGCCATTCATTCCAATCAGGCCATTGCCGCCTGTCTGGCCCGGGGTCTGTCTGAGGCGAAACTGCCCGAGAATGCGGTTCAGGTTGTCAGGACGACCGACCGGGCTGCAGTGGGCGAGCTGATCACGATGCCCAGGTTTGTCGATGTGATTGTGCCACGGGGTGGCAAGGGACTGATCGAGCGGATCAGTCGGGACGCCCGGGTGCCGGTGATCAAGCACCTGGACGGCATCTGTCATGTGTATATCGACAGCCATGCCGACCCGGAGAAGGCTCTGGCGGTTGCCATCAATTCCAAGACCCAGCGATATGGCACCTGCAACACCATGGAAACCCTGCTGGTGGACCAGGAAATTGCCAGTGACCTCCTGCCATTGCTGGCGGACGCATTCCGGGAGAGGGAGGTGGAGCTCCGGGGCTGTGAACGGACCCTGCAGATCCTGCCGGATGTGGGCGCAGCTACGGAGGAGGACTGGTCAACCGAATACCTGGCACCGATTCTTGCGGTGAAGGTTGTTGACGGGCTGGACGGTGCCATTACACATATCAATGGCTACAGCTCGCAACACACGGACAGTATTGTCACCGAGAATTTCACCCGTGCGCGTCGGTTCATGACTGAAGTGGATTCCGCATCAGTCATGGTGAATGCCTCCACCCGTTTCGCTGACGGCTTTGAGTACGGCCTGGGTGCCGAAATCGGCATCTCCACGGACAAGATCCACGCCCGGGGCCCTGTCGGCCTTGAAGGTCTGACATCGCAGAAATACGTGGTGTTCGGCGATGGCCATATCCGGACCTGATCCTGCATGCATGTAATCTACGGTGGTACCTTTGATCCCATTCATCATGGCCATCTTCGGCTGGCGGTAGAGCTGCGGGAGCGCCTTGGCGTGCCCGAGGTGTCGCTGATGCCCTGCCATGTGCCGCCCCACCGGGACCAGCCCGGGGCGACCAGTGAGCAGCGGGTAGCCTTGCTGGAACTGGCAATAGCCGGAGAGCCGGGACTGACTCTTGATGACCGCGAGCTGGGCCGGGATGGCGCCTCGTATACCGCGGAGACTCTGCGCCAGGTCCGGGCGGAACTGGGGCCGGACCAGCCTTTGACAATGGTTCTGGGCACTGACTCGTTTGCCGGCTTTGATCGCTGGCAGGAATGGCAGCGGATTCCCGAGCTGGCGCATATTGTGATTGTGCAAAGGCCTGGTCCTGGTCTTGAGCCGGGCAGCGTACCGGCAAGGCTGCTTGAGGAACGTTCTGTTGCCGGCGTAGAGGCGTTGTATGGGGCTCCCTGTGGTCACATTCTGGAACTGGATCCGCCTTTGCTGGACATATCGGCAACCGGTATCCGTGAGCGAATCCTTTCCGGCCGTTCGCCCCGTTATCTCCTGCCCGACGGTGTGTGGCAGGAGATTCGTCGTCTGGGGCTTTACGGAGCGTGACCCGACGGGAACTTTTAGTGCTACAATCCCGTCTGAATATGACTTTCGGGTGGCCGCCTTCGCCGCCGCCCGCCAACAGGGTGATTATGCAGGCAGAGCAACTTAAAGAACTGGTCGTGGGTGCGCTTGAGGACGTTAAGGCGCA
>CAZFPG010000566.1:0-2157 GCA_964521055.1 uncultured Marinobacter sp. | reverse complement strand
CCACCGCTTCCGGGCTGGTGTACGGCAGATTCAGTTGATACAGCGCATCCTGGAACCCCATCAGGCCGAGGCCCACCGGGCGGTGTTTGAAGTTGGAGTTCTTGGCCTGGGGCACGGCGTAATAGTTGATGTCGACAACGTTGTCGAGCATGCGTACCGCGGTATTCACCGTGCGTTCCAGGCGCTGCACATCCAGTTCCCCATCGCGGATGTGGGCCGCCAGGTTGATGGAGCCCAGGTTGCACACGGCGATTTCGTCAGCGCTGGTGTTCAGGGTGATTTCTGTGCATAGATTCGAGCTGTGCACCACACCCCGATGCTGCTGAGGCGATCGCAGGTTGCAGGGGTCCTTGAAGGTGATCCAGGGATGGCCGGTTTCGAACAGCACGGTCAGCATCTTGCGCCAGAGCTGTTTGGCGGGGATTGTCTTGAACAGTTTGATTTTGCCCTGCTCCGCCAGGGTTTCGTAGTGCTCATAGCGTTCGCGGAAGGCGTTGCCATAGAGATCGTGGAGATCCGGCACGTCGTTGGGGGAGAACAGGGTCCAGTCCCTGTCTTCACGCATACGCTCGATCAGCAGGTCCGGCACCCAGTTGGCGGTGTTCATGTCGTGGGTGCGGCGGCGCTCATCGCCGGTGTTCTTGCGCAGTTCCAGGAATTCCTCGATATCCAGGTGCCAGCTTTCCAGATAGGCGCATACCGCACCCTTGCGCTTGCCACCCTGGTTCACTGCCACCGCGGTATCGTTGACCACTTTCAGGAACGGCACCACGCCCTGGCTACTACCATTGGTGCCCTTGATGTGGGAGCCCAGGGCCCGCACCGGTGTCCAGTCGTTACCCAGTCCGCCAGCCCACTTGGACAGCATGGCATTGTCACGGATGGCGCCGTAGATACCTTCCAGGTCATCCTGCACGGTGGTGAGGTAGCAGGAGGAAAGCTGGGAATGCTGTGTGCCGCTGTTAAACAGGGTGGGCGTGGAGGCCATGTAGTCGAAGGACGACAGCAGGTCATAGAATTCGATGGCGCGGGTATTGGGATCGGCTTCTTTCAGGGCCAGGCCCATGGCCACGCGCATGAAGAATACCTGGGGCAATTCCAGGCGGTCGCCATCCCGGTTTACGAAGTAGCGGTCATAGAGGGTCTGCAGGCCGAGGAAACCGAACTGATCGTCCCGTTCCGGCTTGAGGGCAGCACCAAGGCGCTCCAGGTCGAAGGCTGCCATTGCCTCGTCCAGCAAGTCGTACTGGATGCCCTGCGCAATAAAGGCACTCAGAGCCTGGGGATAAACCTCTGCCAGCGGCAAGCTCAGGGGCAACGCCAGTGCCATGGCGGTTTCCAGCCGCAGCTGTTCCAGCAACAGGCGTGCGGTCACCGCACTGTAGTCCGGCTCCTGCTCGATACGCCCGCGCGCCGTCATGATCAGCGCAGACAGAACTTCTTCCTCGGCGATGCCGTCGTAAAGGTTCCGCAGCGCCCCTTCCACCAGGGTTTCACCATTAATGCCTTCCAGCCCACGGCTGGCGTTCTCCACCTGGACCTTCATCAGGCCCAGATCCAGTGGTGCCACTTCGCCGTTGGCTTTTTTCACCGTCAGCGTGGGATGGGCTTCCACCGGCGACTGACTGGCGCGCTCCTGGGCGTGGGCTTCGCGATAGAGTACATAGGCACGGGCAACCTTCTGCTCCTCCGCCCGCATCAGCGCCAGTTCCACCTGGTCCTGGATATCTTCAATGTGCACCTTGCCACCGGCCTTCAGGCGGCGACTGATGGCCTGGACAACCTGGTGGGTAACCTGCTCAACCGAGTCGTGAATGCGTGCGGAGCCAGCGGCTTCGTCGCCTTCCACGGCAAGGAAGGCCTTGGTGACTGCAACACTGATCTTGGCCGGGTCAAATCCAACCAGGGTGCCGTTACGTTTAATAACCTGAAGGGAGGCGGTATCGGTTGGCCCGGAGGCCTGAAGTTGGGACTGGGGTTCAGCCAGGGTGGCGGTGGACATGTCGGTTCTCCTGAATACGCGTTGGTTTCCATGTCCTTCGCGCAGGCAGAGAGATCGGGTGCAGAGCCATTTTTTCCCTCTCCCCTAGTGGGAGAGGGTCAGGGAGAGGGGAGGAATGAGTTCTGGTCCGTTCTGCTCAACCTTATACGCGAAGG
>CAZFPG010000565.1:0-2158 GCA_964521055.1 uncultured Marinobacter sp. | reverse complement strand
CAGATTGGTAGTGGCGGCAAGTGGATTCACAGCATACTCCGGCTGTTCATGGTGGGACCAGACTTCCTGAAACAGTCTTTCCCGAAGTCTAGCACGACCTTTCGGGGAAGAAAGCGGGATTTCTCTCCGGGTATGAATCCCCTGCCTCTATGGCTGCCCGGCCTGCAGTTCGGTAAACTTGCGGGTTCTGAGCAAGGAGCCACTATGACCGCCGTCCACACCCGCCCGCCCGCGCTGACCATACGCGCCGGCCGCCGTGCCTTTGAACGGTTGCAGGAAAAGTCATTTACCGCAGCCGACGTGCATGTTGTGCCCGGGGCGGCCGGCGGCCCGAAGGCGTTGGGCATCTCTGGCCTGGACAAGGCAATTTTCGGCGACTTCCTTCCCAGTGTGCCCCAGGTACGCTCGCTTATCGGCTCGTCCATCGGCAGTTGGCGGTTCGCGGCGGTGACATCAACAGACGATCCCAAGGCCCAATTGGCGCGGCTGGCGGACCTGTACACCTCCCAGCGCTTCGCCAAGGGTGTCAGCGTGGCGGAAATCAGCCGCAAAAGCGTGCTGTTCCTGGAAGAGCTGCTTGGCGGCTGTGAAGATCATATCCTCAATCATCCCTGGTACAGGCTGAATATTGTTGTTGTCCGCAGCCGTGGCATGCTGGAGCATGACACCAGGGGCCGCCTCAGCCTGGGCCTGATGAACGCCATCAGCGCCAACATGGTCAGCCGCCGCCACCTCGGCCGTTTTATGGAGCGAGGCATCATTCACGACGCCCGGTTAAAGGCACCCCTGGCCAAGCTGGTGGATTTCCCCAGCCACGAAGTCCCTCTGAGCCGCGATAACCTGATGCCGGCCCTGCTGGCCTCTGCGTCCATTCCCATGGTCATGTCCGGCGTCCGCAATATACCCGGCGCCCCGGATGGCCTCTACCGCGACGGTGGCCTGCTGGATTACCACCTGGACCTGCCCTACGAGCAGCCGGGCGTGATCCTGTATCCCCACTTCACCGACAAGGTGGTTCCCGGCTGGTTCGACAAGACCCTGCCCTGGCGCCGGGGCGATGCCACCCGGTTGCAGGATGTCCTGCTGGTGTCACCCTCTCCTGAATACCTGGAGTCGCTACCCGATAAAAAACTGCCGGACCGCAAGGACTTCGAGCGTTACCTGGGCGACGACGCCGGCCGCGAGCGCGCCTGGCGCAAGGCCATTGCCGAGAGCGATCGCCTCGGTGACGAATTCATGGAACTGGTGGAGTCCGGCCGCCTGAAAGACGTACTACGGCCTTTGAGCGGGAAGCGCTGATGTTTGGTGCGGTCTCCTTCTGATTTCCAGCCTTCGATTTTGGAGGGGGCATCGGTGCGGGGCACCTGTTCCAAACACGCCCGTGAATACGTCCCTGTAGGGCTCGGTCGCGCCATCCCTGGCGCTCCACGGTTTGGAACAGGTGCCCCGCACCGCTGCTGCCAGCTTTCCGATAACGCAGGCTTTTCAATGTAGCGGTCTGCACGGGTTTCCGGGCTGGCGTTGGGAGGGGTTTTTCCAGACTGTCTTCGGCCATGGATGGCCGAAGTCAAGCGCACAGGGACGTGCTTGTAGCGTGTCTGGTAAAACCCCTCCCAGCGCCAGTATGCACCAGGATATGCCGGCTGGGGACCGGGGCTGAGTCAGGCAGGGGCAGCCTCGCGTTCTGGTAGCCAGAAGACCAGGAAGGCCGCCATGGCCACCAGGCCCGAAGAAATCCACAGACAGGCCTCCAGCCCGTAAACCTGATAGACCCAGCCAGAAAGGATGGTGCCCAACAGGCGGCCGGCGGCGTTGGACATGTAGTAGAAACCCACGTCCAGGGAGACGCCGTCCCCCCGCGCAAAACTCACAATCAGGTAGCTGTGCAGTGACGAATTGATGGCGAACAGTACGCCAAACAGCAAAAGCCCGCCAATGATCGCCAGTTTGGGGGCAATACCCGCCATCAGGGCAAGGGCAATGAGTGCCGGGATGGCCGCCAGCACAGCGGCCCAGCCGGCGGCAGCGCCCCGGGCCGGCATGATGTTCTGGCGGCTTCCGGTCAGCCTTGGGGCGATGGTCTGGATGAAACCGTAGCCGATGATCCAGGTGGCCATGAAGCCGCCCACTTTCCAGAAATCCCAGCCGAACACCGTAT
>CAZFPG010000564.1:0-2158 GCA_964521055.1 uncultured Marinobacter sp. | reverse complement strand
CCTGCGCAAGGAAGAAAAACTGCTGCCGGCATCCGTTATCAAGGAACTGGTGGACGAAAAGGCCGAAATGATCGAGGCCGAGCAGCACCGCAAGGTACGGCGCAAGGAAAAAGACGAACTGAAAGAAGAAGTCATGCTGGAAATGCTGCCCCGGGCCTTTTCCAAGAACCGCCGCTGTTATGCCTATCTGGCCCCCGCTGACGGCGTTCTTGTGGTGGATGCCGGCTCCGCCAAACAGGCGGAAGACCTCGCTTCGACCCTGCGCAAAAGCCTGGGCTCACTGCCGGTTCGCCCACCGGCGGTGGAACAGGCACCCGCTTTCACTTTCACCGGTTGGCTGAATGAGTCCATCGATCTGCCCGCAAGCATTGAGCTGGGCACCGAATGCGAACTGAAAGATACCTCTGAAGACGGTGGTGTGGTCCGCTGCAAGGGCCTGGATCTCCAGGGCGATGAAATCCGCAGCCATCTGGACGCAGGCATGCAGGTCACCAAACTGTCCGTTACCTGGGACGATAACCTCTCGTTTGTGCTGGATGAGGAACTGGGCATTCGTCGCCTGAAATTCGGCGATACCCTGCAGGAGAAGCTGGACGATGTGGACGCGGACGATGCGGCTGCCCGCTTCGATGCCGCCTTCTCGTTGATGACACTGGAGCTTGCTAGGCTGATACCCGGCCTGCTGGAAGCGCTTGGCGGAGAGGACCGTTCCGCTATTGTGGAAGAAGGCTGATAGCCGGTAGTCAGTGGGAGGTGTGCTCCAGGCGCTCCCGCTGCCAGTCCTTCTCCGGCTCGTTGAGCACCAGGGTAAGGTCCATCACTTCCTCTTCCGGGTTGTAACGGATCTCGAAGCCCAGGTGCTCCGCCAGTCGCAACATCGGGCGATTATCCGCCAGCACATTGCCCACCATTTCCACCGTGCCCTTGGCGCGACAATAATCGATCATCTTCTGCATCAGGGCCACGCCCAGGCCCTCGCCTTTCATCCTGTCGTGCACCATCACCGCGAACTCCGCACGCAGGTTGTCAGCGTCTGTCCAGGTGCGCACAGTGCCCAGGGTTTCTTCGCCTTCGCCATCCTCCCGCGGCGCGTTGGCGATGAACACCATTTCCCGGTCATAGTCGATCTGGACCATCTGGGCCACGTCTTCCCGGGAGAAATGCTTGCGATACTGGAAGAAGCGATAACGGATGGATTCCGGAGACTGCAACTCGTGGAAGGCCCGATGGGCGGGTTCGTCTTCCGCCAGCACCGGGCGAATAATGACCCTGCGGCCGGACTTTGGCAGCACGATCCATTCTTCCAGCTCCCGGGGATAGGGCTGGATGATCGGACGGCCCGGCTTGTCAGCCAGATCAATGGCCACATTCACGGCAACAGTGCCCTGCTCGTTGAACAGTAGCGGGGAAATTTCCAGGCCCCGGATTTCAGGGATATCAATCACGATCTGGGACAGGGTCACCAGGGTTTCCGATACCGCGCGGATATCCTCTTCCGGTTTCAGGCTGTGCTCTTTTAACAGTTTGTACATGTAGGTACGCCGCAGCAGCTCACGAGCCAGAACCATATTCAGTGGCGGCAGGGCAATCTGGCGATCCGTCATCACGTTGATCTGGGCACCGGCGGCACCGCACACCACCAGCGGGCCGAAGATTTTGTCCCGGGTGATACCAACGCTGAATTCAATACCCCCAACGTGCTGATAGGAGCGCTGGACCGCAAAACCCAGAAAACCGCTATCCGGATAGTGCTTCTGGTATTCCTCCATCAGGAAGCGACAGGAATCCATGATGGCCCCTTCGCTGTTCAGCTTCTGAACCGTACCCTTGTAACGGCGCTGGCCGGGGCTGAGCTCAACCAGGGGATGGCAGGCCCGTTCATGAATCAAAGTGATATCCACCGGCCGGCGTTCCACGGCGAAAGCTTCCAGCACCTCTTCCACATCATCGCAGTAGATGGTGTCCACCGCATGGATGCCATAGTCCTTGATGACATCCCGGGCCTCCCGGTTGGACAGATGATTGCGACCCGAGCGCAGGGCATTGACCACCACCCGGCGTGTCTGGGAATGGTCGGCCAGGTGATCGGTAAAGGACTCCGGCGTTTCCGTCAGCAGCCGCTGCACGCGCTGGTGCCGCACATGCTGCATAAAGGCCA
>CAZFPG010000563.1:0-2159 GCA_964521055.1 uncultured Marinobacter sp. | reverse complement strand
GAGGACGTCGCTTCCTTCGGTCATGAGCCGGAAGGCCCGCTCCACGGCGCTCTCCTCTTCCCCCTTGGGGTTAGTCCTGAAGTGTCATTTCTGCAGCAGGCCGGCAGCGGTATCCTGTGGGTAGCCGCATTACTGTCAGTGCTGCTGTCACTGGATCATCTTTACCGGCATGATTTTGATGACGGCACCCTGGAACAACTGGTGCTCCAGCCCCAGCCGCTGTTTCTGCTGGTGCTGGCCAAATCCCTGGCGCACTGGGTGCTGACGGGGCTGCCCCTGGTGCTGCTGGCACCGGTTCTCGGGGTAATGGTGCACCTGGAAGGGAACTCTGTTGCGGTTCTGTGTCTAACGCTGCTGATCGGAACACCTGTGCTCAGTCTGATAGGCTCTATCGGCGCAGCGTTGACCCTCGGTTTGCGATCGGCAGGCGTGCTCTTGTCACTGCTGATCATTCCGCTGTACATTCCGGTGCTGATTTTTGGCACCGGAACGGTTATGGCCGCCACCGAGGGAGCGCCGGTAGGCGGGCAACTGGCGCTGATGGGGGCGTTTCTGGTGCTGGCCCTGACATTGGCGCCCTTTGCATCGGCAGCCGCTTTACGAATCAGCCTGTCCAACAGTTAAAAGGTAGAAGGGTAGCAACCTGATGTGGCAAATTTTTCACAAGCTGGGCTCTCCGAAGTGGTTCTTCGGCATTGCGTCGACACTGATGCCCTGGCTGCTTTGGGTTGGTGTTGCCCTGCTGGGGGCGGGTATTGGCTGGGGGCTGGTCTTTGCGCCTCAGGATTACCTGCAGGGCAATAGTTACCGGATCATTTTCATCCATGTGCCCTCCGCCTTTCTGGCGCAGTCCGTGTATATCATGATGGCGGTGGCAGGTCTGGTGACCCTGGTGTGGCGTATGAAGCTGGCGGATGTTTTTGTCAGGGCCGTTGCGCCGGTGGGAGCTGTGCTGACGTTTCTGGCATTGTTTACCGGTGCTGTCTGGGGCAAGCCCACCTGGGGAACCTGGTGGATATGGGATGCCCGGCTCACCTCCATGCTGATCCTGTTGTTCCTGTATTTCGGTGTCATCGCCCTGGGCGCTGCCATATCGGATGAAAAGTCCTCGGCGCGGGCGGTTGCCGTTCTGGTGCTGGTGGGCGTAGTGAATATACCTATCATTAAATATTCCGTTGAGTGGTGGAATACCCTGCACCAGCCAGCCACGTTCAAGCTGACAGAAAAGCCCAGTATGCCCCCGGAAATGTGGGTGCCGCTGTTACTCTCGGTGCTGGGGCTGTACCTGATTTTCGGCTGGCTGGCCTGTCTGCGGATGCAGACCGAGATCCTGATGCGGGAAGGTCGTACACGCTGGGTAAAAGAACTGGTTCAGGTACGGGGGAACTGATCCGATGGCATTCGACTCGTTCGGAGCGTTTATGGTCATGGAGGGGCACGGCCCCTACGTGTGGACCTGCTATTTCGTGTTTTTCCTGTTGATGGGTGCCTTAGCCGTGTGGTCACTCCGCCAGCGCCGTTTCGTTATTGCACAACAACGCCGCCGGGTGGAGAACACACCGGTACAGGGTCAGAGCCCGGCAGGCGCCAGTTTTACCCGAATCGAATCTTCACAAGACTGACTGGTAGACGAACCATGCATCCGATCCGAAAAAAACGGCTCACCATTGTCCTGTTTCTGCTTGCCGGGGTATCGGTGGCGGTCGCACTGGCCACCTATGCGCTGCGGCAGAACATCAATCTGTTCTATGACCCCAGCCAGATCGCCGAGGGCGAAGCTCCCATGGATGTGCGCATCCGGGCCGGGGGAATGGTGGAAGAGGGCTCCGTGCTCCGTGACCCGGAAAGCCTGAAGGTGGAGTTCAAGGTAACGGATTTCTCCTCCTCGGTGTTGGTGGAGTACACCGGTATCCTGCCGGACCTGTTTGCCGAGGGGCAGGGGGTTGTGGCCATGGGCCGCCTGGATGGCAATGGCCGGTTTGTGGCAGACCAGGTGCTGGCAAAGCACGATGAGAACTACATGCCTCCGGAAGTGAACGAGGCGCTGGAAAAAGCAGCTGGTAAACGGGCTGCCATGTCGGGCACGGAAAGCGGATCTGCTGCCAGCTACTGACTGAATGTGCTGTTTTTCCTGTTGAATTAGTTGGAGAACCCTGATG
>CAZFPG010000562.1:0-2166 GCA_964521055.1 uncultured Marinobacter sp. | reverse complement strand
TCCTGTGACGACAGGTTCCGACCGACAAGGGACTGGGTTCTCTCGAACTGCCGCCGGGCGCTGTCCAGGATGGTTTTTTCACCCTCCAGCGCCTCACGGTCGTTGGCATACCGCACCTGTTCCGACGCTATCTGGGCCTGGATATCTTTTACATCGGCCTCTGCCTGGTCGACCAGGGGCGCCACGTCCGCACTGTCCAGTGCCACCAGCAGTTCGCCTGCCTCCACCCGCTGTCCTTCCTGCACCGGCCGGCTGCCAATTCGCCCGGCCAGGGGCGCGGCGATGGTTGTCTGTTGCGGCGCCACCAGTTCGCCATACAGGGGCAGTACCGGCGTATGGGTATCCGGTGTCACTGTCATCACCTCAACCAGCCAGCTGCGCTCGCCGGCGCTGACCGTTTCCGGCTCCGGCCGCGTGACCTTGAGCAGAATGAAACCGGCAACACCGATGGCAAGTATCAGCAGGGGAATAATTCGTTTTGACATGTTTCTCTGGCCAATCGAGGGGTGTGAACCTGAACAGAATCAGGCTTCCTGACTATACAGTCCGAATCGGGTTTTGGATCCGGTTCCGGCATGGTGCCGTCAATATAGCCCATGTCGGGTCATCGCCAGAAAGAATAAGACTTTAGTCTTATTGGGTACCACTTTCTTTCTAAAATCTGATCTAATTCACACTTCTCCCTCATGCTTACTTTATCTACATATTTGAGTGAGCGGGATGCCCCCTCCCCGCCGCTACAGACCTCGCACATGGACAGCTATAAAGAATCCCTGAAAGAACTGGCACGCCCATACCGCAAGGCGGTGCTGAAGGCGCTGCTGGTGCTGACCATCATTGGCGCGATAGTCTTCTCATCCCTGAACTTCCTGAAAGGCAGTTATCCGCTTGCGTATGTGGAAATCGCAATGGGCGTCTATGCCATCATCGTATACCGGGCGATCCGCCACACCCAGCATCTGGAACGCTGGATCATCGCCTATCTGATCCCTTTCTTCACCGCCATGATGTTTGCCATGGCAACTCCCAGGGCTACCTCATCTGCACATACCTGGGTGCTACTCATACCCATTATTTCCCACCTGCTTATGGGCCGACGGCTCGGGCTGGCCGTTTCTCTCTTTTATATGAGTATTGCAGCGGTGATTTTCCTGTTCAGGCATCAGGACCAACCGGAGATGATGCAGGCCCTGCCAATTACCAACATCGCTGTGATTTCCCTGTGCATTCTGGTGTTCTCACATGTTTATGAAGTCACCCGTGAAACGTCCGAGCACCAGCTCATGAAAATCGCCCAGACCGACCCACTGACCGGGCTGGCCAACCGCGCCCGGCTCAGCGACATTTTCGAGCGGGAAAAGAACCGGGCGCGGCGATACAGCTCACCCATTTCTGTCCTTGTCCTTGATCTGGACCACTTCAAGGACGTCAACGACGACCACGGCCACGAAACCGGTGACAAGGCGCTGCAACACGTTGCCCGCATTTTCCGGGAATGTCTGCGCGCCACCGATCTGGCCGCGCGCCTGGGAGGGGAGGAATTCGGCATCCTGCTCAGCAACACCAATGGCCAACAGGCCCTGGAAGTGGCGGAAAAAATCCGCACTGCGGTTGCCTCTACCCCCATGGCTGTCAGCAACAACGTGATCCGCCTGACTCTCAGCGGCGGCGTTGCGGAACTCGGGCCCGATGGTGACACCCTGCGGGAGCTGGTACGGGAAGCGGATATTCGCCTTTACGCGGCCAAGGACGCCGGTCGTAACCAGATTATCCCCGCCCAGACCCCACCAGAAGTAAGCCCTCAGGCCTGACCGCTCAGTCGATGGCAAGACAACAAGTAACCTGCTTGCCAGAATACGCACCCCTGTGGTGCAATCAATCCCCTTTTTTCTTTGTATGCCCCATTGCTATTGGCGGCTTTTATTAAGCAACTCCGGAAACCTATCTGCCATGACTGCAAGACTCGATGAAAAGCTGGACCCCATCTTCCGGGACGTGCTGCACCGAAATCCCGGCGAGAGCGAATTTCACCAGGCCGTCCATGAGGTTCTGGAAACCCTTGGCCCTGTTCTGGTGAAGTACCCGGAATTCGCCGACAAGAAAATCATCCAGCGTATCTGCGAACCGGAGCGCCAGATCATTTTCCGGGTGCCCTGGCAGGACGAC
>CAZFPG010000561.1:0-2171 GCA_964521055.1 uncultured Marinobacter sp. | reverse complement strand
CCATCTTCACCACTCTCGGCGGTTTCCAACTGCAAACGGAACCGGCCGTAGAAATCGTTCAGGACCTTTTTCCAGTCCACTTCGCCGCTGGCAATCTCATCCAGCTCATCTTCCATCCTGGCGGTAAAATCAAAATCCATCAGGTTCGGGAAGGATTCAGACAGGCGTTCGGTAACGATCTCGCCCATCTTTTCCGCGTAGAAACGGCGGTTCTGGAGGCGAACGTAGCCCCGGTCCTGAATGGTGGAAATAATCGAGGCGTAGGTTGAAGGTCGGCCAATACCCTGCTTCTCCAGCTCCTTGACCAGGCTGGCTTCCGTGTAACGGGGCGCCGGCTTGGTGAAATGCTGGCTTGGATCAAGCTTCTTCAGATCCAGTGTTTCATTGACCTGGATGTCCGGCAGCGCGACGTCTTCGTCCTTCTTGGCGGACTGGGGCGCGACTTTGAGGAAACCTTCAAACTTGATGATACGGCCGCGGGTACGAAGCTCGTAATCACCGTTAGCCACCACAATGGATGTGCTCAGGAATTCCGCATCGGCCATCTGGCAGGCAATGAACTGGCGCCAGATCAGGTCATACAGCTTCTCAGCGTCCTTCTCCAGGCCGCTGATATCCGCAGGCCTGCGGCCCACGTCCGTCGGGCGGATGGCCTCGTGGGCTTCCTGGGCGCCCTCTTTGCTGCCATAGATCCGGGGGTTCTCCGGCAGGAACTTTTCACCGAACTGCTTTTTGACAAACTCCCGGCAACTGGCCACTGCATCCTGGCTCAGATTGGTGGAGTCGGTACGCATATAGGTGATAAAGCCCGCTTCATAGAGGCGCTGGGCCAGCATCATGGTTTTCTTGACGCTGAATCCCATGCGGTTACTGGCGGCCTGTTGCAGCGTGGAGGTAATAAAAGGTGCGGACGGCCGTGACTTCGTTGGCTTGTCTTCACGCTTGGCAACCTTGAAAGTGCCCTCTTTCAGGCGCTCAACATGCTCGGTGCTCTGTTTCTCGTTGACCGGGCGGTAGGCCTTGTCATCATAACGGGTAACTTCAAAGCGTACCGGCTGTTCGGCCTGCTTCGAGGCCATGTCTGCGTGCAACTGCCAGAATTCTTCGGGAACGAACTTGCGGATCTCGCGCTCGCGCTCGACGATCAGCCGGACTGCCACCGACTGGACCCGGCCAGCGGACAGACCACGGGCAATCTTGGCCCACAGCAACGGCGACACCATGTAACCCACAACCCTGTCCAGAAAACGGCGGGCCTGTTGGGCATTGACGCGGTTGTTATCCAGGTTGCCGGGGTCCTTGAAGGCTTCCTGAATGGCACGCTTGGTGATCTCGTTAAACACCACGCGGCGGTACTTCTCCGGCTCTCCGCCAATGGTTTCCTGAAGGTGCCAGGCAATGGCCTCCCCTTCGCGGTCCAAATCCGTTGCGAGATAGATATGGTCGGCGGACTTCGCCAGGCGCTTGAGCTCGCTGACTACCTTTTCCTTGCCAGGCAGGATCTCATAGCGGGCGCTCCAGTCATGTTCCGGATCAACGCCCATACGGGCAACCAGCTGCTCCCTGGATTTCCGCTTTTTGTGTTCCACTTTTTCTTCCGGGCTCAGCTTGCGGGTCAATGCCGCTTGCCTGGCGCGCTCTTTCGGATCCGAAGTTGAACCGCTGCCACTGACCGGCAGGTCACGAATGTGCCCGACGCTCGACTTCACAATGAAGTCGGCACCCAGGTATTTGTTGATGGTCTTCGCTTTCGCTGGCGACTCGACAATAACGAGACTTTTACCCATATCGGAGATCTGTGTCCTTGGCGATAATCGGTTAAAAATTCAGCAAACCGTAAACTCGCTGTAAAATCAGTCGGCTAGAAAACACTCAATAGCCGCCACATTGGTATAGGTGCATTGTTTTACAGGGTCAAGAAAAGCAAGACAACCCATTCTTATATTTAAGACCGGCTTTTTTGTTCGGTCAGAGACAGGAAAGCCCGGCATTTGCCGGGCCCCCTGAGAGCTTTCTGCTAACTCGGTTTACCGAATCAGAGCCGCTCCCACACAGTTGCAATGCCCTGGCCGAGGCCGATACACATGGTGGAAACACCAAGCTTACCGCCTTTGGCCTGCATTACGTTCAGCAGGGTTGTGGAGATCCGTGCACCGGAGCAGCCCAGCGGA
>CAZFPG010000560.1:0-2179 GCA_964521055.1 uncultured Marinobacter sp. | reverse complement strand
GGTAGAACTTCATCCACAGCCGTGGTACCGAGAAAAACAGCGTCGGGCATGCCCGTTGCAAGTCTTCCTGGAAGGTATCCAGGGAATTGGCAAAGTAAAGATGGAAACCGTAATACAGTGACTGGGTTTCCACCGCCGCGCGCTCTGCCACATGGGCAAGGGGCAGATAAGACAGCATGCGCTCGTCCTGGTTGACTGGAAAAATCCGCTGCAGGCCATCGGCCACCGAAATCATGGTCCGGAAACTGTGCATCACGCCTTTCGGCCGGCCAGTACTGCCGGAGGTATAAACGATGGTCGCCAAGTCGTCGGGATGAGGCCACTTCGGCTCTGCAGGCTCCTGGTCGGCAATGATATCCAGCCATTTGGGGGTGTCGTCACGGGGCGACATTGGCAGTGAGATAATCGGCAGGTCGTCAGGAATGTGATCCTTGATGTCATTCCAGCCGTCAGCGGTGCCGTCCAGCTTGCCAAGGAAAAGCAGCTTTGCCTCGCTGTGCTCAAGAACGTAGGCCGCGGTGTCACCATTCAACGTGGGATAGAGCGGGACAGAAACGTGCCCTGCAGCCCAGGTGGCCAGATCACACAGAATCCAGTGCGCGCTGTTTTTCCCCAGGATGGCGATATTGCTCCGCTCGGGGATATCCAGCGTGCCAAGGTGTGCGGCCATCCGGGAAACCTGATCCGCCGCCTGCTTCCAGGTGATGTCTTCGGTGGTGCCATCCGGAAACGGCTGGGTCAGATAGACCTTGTCGGGAGTTTGCTCTGCCCAGTGGTAAAGGCAATGGAGGGAGGTTTGCTTTTCGCTGTCTACAGCCATCGACGGCTCCTTATTGTTATAGTATGGAATCACTTTATTTTTATCAGACTAAAGCATAGTAGCTTTATTTCCGGTTTCCTCAAGCCTCCCACAACCTGGAATCATCCCGCCATCAAATCGGGCAAATGCGACAGGCAACACGTTTCCGGGCGTGACATATATCAACTATGGTCTAGAGTGTCTCTGTCAGCGTAATAAACAACAACAAAAAGGTCACTCTGGAGGTGCCTGTGAGGACAACAACCCGCTCGTCACTGATTTTCCCGGCCTGGGCCGTCATCTGCGCCGGCGCAGTCGCCTTTCTGTATTGTGCATCAGCAGGACTGCTGACCGCCTGAGTGGCCCATCCGGACAACCGCCGGGGCTTCCGCCGTGGCGGTTTGCAGCGTACCCTCCTTTCCTCGCCAGCTAACACTGCCAACAAGGAAGGGTTCCGCCCAATGCAAGACATCATCCTTTACCACTACCCCATGTCGCCCTTCTCCGAAAAGATCAGGGCAATGCTGGGGTATGCAGGCCTTTCCTGGCAGTCCGTTACTGTCAGGGAGATGCCGCCAAGACCGGCTCTATCCGTACTTGCAGGCGGCTATCGCAAGGTGCCGGTTGCCCAGAACGGGGCTGATATATTCTGCGACAGCCGTGCCATTGCCGATGAAATCGTGCGTCTGAGCGGCAAACAGGAAATGAGCCTGGCCGGCCAGCCACAGGAAGTGATTGATTTCGTGCGCACCACCGATCTCGAAGTTTTCCTCGCCTGCGTGATTGCCGCCAGCGACGGCCGGATGCTGAAAAAGCTGGTAAAGGAAACCTCCCTGTTCCACGCCTTCCGTTTTCTCAAGGATCGTATCAACATGGGCAGGAAATCCCGTGTAAAGGCACTGCGTGGTCCCCGGGCCAAAGAGAAAGTCATCGGGCATATCAGCGCCATGGAGTCCATGCTGGAAGCAGACTTCCTGTTCGGGAACACCCCCTGTATCGCGGATTTCTCCGCCTATCATGGTCTCTGGTTCGTAACCGATCTGGCTGGCAAGCCCTGGCTCAGGGACTACCCGAAGGTAAAAGCCTGGATGGGGCGGATGAAAGCCTTCGGCCATGGCAGGTTCCAGGAAATTACCGCTGACCAGGCCCTGGACATTGCCCGAAACGCAACCCCAAGGGCCATTGAGGCCACCAGTGAGGACCCTCTGACCGGGAAAGATGTCGAGATCGCACCGGATGATTATGGGCGGGAACCCGTTGCCGGGAAGCTGGTATTTGCCGACGGGCACATCCTGGCGCTTGAGCGCTCCCACGCTCGCGTGGGCCAGGTCAACGTACACTTTCCAAGGCAGGGTTTTGCGGTTAAACCGGCCTGAGGCT
>CAZFPG010000559.1:0-2185 GCA_964521055.1 uncultured Marinobacter sp. | reverse complement strand
CCCGCTTCCGTGACCGTTACGGTGCCGTGGTGCTGGCGGTAGCGAGAGGTGGCGAGAGGGTGTCTGGCAACCTGGGCAATATTCGCCTGAAGACGGGGGATGTGCTGTTGCTGGAAGCCCGCCCGGCGTTTGTCAGCCGCCAGCGTTACGCCAAGGACTTTTTGCTCATCAACGATCTGGAAACGGAAACCCCCCGCCATGACAGGGCCTACCTGTCCTGGGGGATACTGCTGGTGTTGGTGGTAGCGGCGGCCCTTGGCGTGTTGAGTATGCTCAATGCTGCACTGCTCGGGGCGGCGTTGATGATCTTAAGCGGCTGCTGCTCGGTCGGCCAGGCGCAGAAGGCCGTGGACGTGCCCGTGATACTTACCATTGCCGCCTCGTTTGCCTTGGGTGCGGCGCTGCAGGAAACGGGGGCGGCCGCCTTTGTTGCCCGGGAGATACTGGATGTCAGCAGTGGCCATCCGCTGCTGACGGTTTTGCTGGTGTATTTCGCGGTATCGGTTCTCACTGAGGTGATCACCAACAATGCAGCGGCAGTGCTGGTATTGCCTATTGTACTGTCCATGACGGCGTCCCTTGGCATCGCCCCGGAACCTTACGTGATTGCCGTTATGATGGCGGCCTCCGCCAGCTTTGCCACACCGCTGGGCTATCAGACCAATATGATGGTGTTTGGCCCGGGTGGCTATCGGTTCATGGATTTCGTGAAGGTGGGCTTGCCGATGAATCTGTTCATCGGGCTGGTCACTGTCGGAGTTATTTCCCTGGTATACGGGATCAACCCTTCCTGACAGCAGTTTCGGTGGGGTTTGCCAGAATGTCGCAACAAAGCACCCGCAACTGACCATTGTGGTAATAACCCAGGGACAGGGTGACACACATGTACGCGCCGGTGATGCAGAGGTAGGGCGCCGTTATCTGCAGATAACCCGGCTGGGCAATGGCCTGGCGCAGGTACTGCTGGCGATACCAGTCGGCACTGGTGGTGCTTTCCAGGGGGCGGAAGCGTGGATCAAGGCTGCTGGCCGTGGCATCCGACACCAGGGTGTCGTCGATCTGAACTCCGCTTTCATCCACCAGGTAACACCGTGAAACCGCCGGATGATTCAGCAGGGTACTGCAGGCCTCCCTCATTGCCATACCCTGGCTGAGCCGGTCCACTGCATTGCGGAAAAATCCCTCGAAAAAGGACGTCAACTGCTGGGTCGGATCCCGGGTTACCCGGTTTTTGCTCTTGTAGTCCTGCAGCAAGCTGTCCAGATCGGTTGTTTCTCCGGGGATGTCTGCCAGTGCAGTGCTTGGCTTGCGGAAGTAGAACCCCTGTACAAAATCAACCCCTGCATCAATGGCGATCATGGCCTGGTCGTGGGTTTCCACGCCTTCCAGCAGAACCAGGCAGCCAGACTGGTGAAGCAGCGAGACAATGCCGTTGAGAATCTGCCTGGCCTTGTGGTCATCGGTGGCCCGGGTCAGTAGTTTGCGGTCAAGTTTGACGATGTCCGGCGACAGGTTCCAGATGCGCTCGAAATTGGAGTGGCCGGCGCCGAAATCATCAATGGCCGTCAGGCAGCCCAGTTGCTGGTAGTAGGCAACCGTTTCACGCAGCCTTTCGGCATCATCCGTGGGCTGCTCCACAATTTCCATCACGATACGGTGAGGTGGCAGCCCGGTTTTCTTCAGTAGTTCGCCGAAAAACGAATCAGCCCGGTTGCCCGCGGATACCACGCGAGGGGAAACATTGAGGAACAGCCAGTTAAGCTGGTCCTGAAAGCCCGAATAGTTGCGGATATGCAGATAGCGACAGAGCCTGTCGAGCAGGAGATTTTCAGCGTCGGACGCTGGCAGTTCAAACAGGTGCAGTGGAAGTACCGCGGCGTTATCGGGATCAAAGGCGCGGATCAGTGCCTCGTAGCCGACGATACGCTTGTGGGAAATACTGAAAATGGGTTGTAACGCTGTGCGCAGAGTCAGGCCCTGATAATCCGCCGTCCATGATCCCCCCTCTCTGGTCAGCATTGGCGACAGCACGTCTACTTCCGGTGCGGTCAACTCTTCTGGGAGGGTACGCGACATAGGCCTTCGGGTTCCGGATAAACGAAAACATCGGAAATACCCCTGTGGTCTTCCGATCTGTCAATCCCGGCCGCACCTTGCTGATTTTGGTGGAAATTCAGCCAGAATG
>CAZFPG010000558.1:0-2185 GCA_964521055.1 uncultured Marinobacter sp. | reverse complement strand
GAGCTCCCGCAGGGTTTCCTCTATTCCCTGGCGAACGCCCCTTTTGACTCCGGGCTCTACCTCCCGTGCGGCCTCGATCACTTCCCTGACCTTTCGGTCGAGATGGGGCCTCACCACACCGAACCAGAATACGGCAAGCGCTGACAGCACCGCTGCGACAGTGACCAACGCCTGAATCAAGAGTGTCCATCCGAAATCCATACACTGCCCTCCTGGTCAGTTATGCAAATATATTGTTCAGCACCAGAAACTGAACCCCGCAGGCCAATGCGCCCAGCACCCCACCCACCAGCATCAACTGGAGCTCTTCTTCGCGGAAGGCCGGCCTGAGGATATCCTGGAACTCCTCGGGCCCCAGGGATTTCATCTGGCTGGCCAGCACACCGGCCACAACCGGTGCCCTCTCCCTGTTGAATGCCGGGTCTCCGAATACATCCCGGGTGGCCAGTACGGCCTTCTGATTCATGGCCTTCTTCAACTCGGTATAGCCCGTCATGCCCACTGTTACCTGGGCCGTCAGCTTCATCACCACGGAATTGTCCAGAAGTGGCCGCAGGTGCTTCTGAATGATCGCACGGGTGCGGTCACCATGGCTGCCGTTAATCATGGCATCAGCGACCTTCTCTACCGTAATCAGTTCCTCCGCTACCAGCCTTGCCCACACATCGCTGATTTCGGGCTGGCGCCGGAGAAACAGCCCCTGAACCTTCCAGAACAGGATACGCCGGGGTCGTAGCGGGCGGAAAATCAGGTTAATGGCGATCCAGTTGGTGAGAAACCCCACGACAAACCCTCCCACCGGCAACAACCAGGGCTCCGGATAGCGAGCCCATATCGGCGCAAGAACAGCACCCAGAATCCCCCCGATAATCGCACCTCGGTTGATCACCGAACGCAACTCAACCGAACCGGCCTGCTGGAATATACGGTTCATCAGGTCCGGATGGGACTCAAGTTCACGGCTGAGCAACGCTTTCAGGTCCACCAGCTCATTCAGGTCGTCGCCAAAGTCCTCCACCAGTGACTCAATCCGGGCCGGCAGCTGTTCCCGCCCCCACTGATAGATGCGGTTGCGAAGGAACAATGGCAGGTTATCCCATAGCACTGGTTGGATTTCGTACATGACCTCATCAATGTACTCATCCATCCGCGGGCCAACCTGGGATATGACCTGCTCCACAATTCTCTGGGGTTCCAGTTGCCGGTATACCGCATTGAGGTCACCGAATTGCTGGAGTGTCCGGTCGATGCAGATATGGGCCATTTTCTCGGCCTTGCGGGGAATAACACCCTGCCAGCCGATAAATCCGGCGCCCACGAACTGCACGGGATAGAACGACATCTGAATGGCCAGCCAGTTGGTAAACCAGCCAACCATGGCGGCCACAAGTGGCACAGACAGAAGTGCTACATCAACCAAGACAAACCCCAGTGTGTGAATGGCGGGCCAAGTACAGAAAAAGCGCCGTTAATTATTGTTGAGCGGGCACCTGGCCCGCCACTTGATTCTGATTATGTGGCTGATAATGAAGCAAATGAAACAGATCGGCATTGGCCGTGCCGCCCGACCAGAGACGATAGCGCGGCACGCTTCCCGCTGACAAATATCAACAACGACAAAAAAAGCCGGCAATTGCCGGCTTCTCATCACACTTTAACAAAAGATCATACCTTACTGATAATAAGCATTTTCTTTCACAGTATGGTCCGTCACATCCCGGACAGCGGAGATTTCCGGCACCCGCTCTTTCAACGTGGACTCGACACCCTGCTTCAAGGTCAGGCTGACTGCGCTACAGCCCTGGCAACCGCCCCCGAACCGGAGCACGGCCACGGAACCCTCAACCACTTCCACCAGGGATACGTCGCCGCCGTGGGCAGCCAGGTTGGGATTGATTTCGGACGCAAGTACATACTGGATCCTGTCCGGTAACGGAGCATCGTCATCAACCTTGGGCACCTTGGCGTTGGGGGCCTTGATGGTCAGCTGGCCACCCATCTGGTCCTTTGAGTAATCCACATAGGCTTCTTCAAGGAAAGGAACCGAGTTGTGGTCCAGAAACAGGGTGAACTTGCCGAGGTCAATCTGCTCATCCGTAGGCACAATCTCATTGGGCGGGCAGTATGCCAGACAGGTCTCGGCATTCTTTGTTCCGGGCTGGGTCACGAATATACGGACGCCCAT
>CAZFPG010000557.1:0-2187 GCA_964521055.1 uncultured Marinobacter sp. | reverse complement strand
AACCCCTCTGAGCGCGACCTCCACGGTGCGCATTCCGGAAGACTGGGGCGGCGACGTCCAGTTTATCCCGGTTTCCGCTCACACCGGTGACGGCATTGACGATCTGCTCGAGGCATTGTTGCTTCAGGCTGAAATCCTTGAGCTGGAGGCGTCTCCGGATGCGCCGGCCAAAGGTGTGGTTGTCGAGTCCAGCCTTGAGCGCGGGCGTGGCTCCGTAGCCACTGTGCTGATCCAGAACGGCACGTTGCGCCAGGGTGAAATGGTTGTCGCCGGTTCCTTCTTCGGTAAGGTTCGCGCCATGACTGACGAAGCTGGCAAACAGGTCAAGGAGGCCGGGCCCTCCATTCCGGTGGAAATCCTGGGCCTGAACGGCACGCCGAATGCCGGCGATGAGTTCTTCGCGGTTGCCGACGAGAAGAAGGCCAAGGAACTGGCGGAATTCCGCCAGGCCCGCGAGCGTGAGCAGCGCCTGCACAGACAGCAGGCAGCCAAGCTTGAGAACCTGTTCGAGAACATGGGCAAGGACGAGGTCAAGACCCTCAACGTGGTCCTCAAGACCGACGTTCGTGGTTCCCTGGAAGCTATTACCAAATCGCTCCAGGACCTGGGCAACGACGAAGTGCAGGTCAAGATTGTGTCCTCTGGCGTCGGTGGTATTGCCGAGACAGACGTGAGCCTGGCCATGGCGACCAATGCGGTTATCTTCGGCTTCAATGTGCGTGCCGATACCGCGTCCAAGCGCCTGGTGGAACAGGAAGGTCTGGATCTGCGCTACTACAGCATCATCTACAACCTGATTGATGATGTGAAGGCGGCCCTGACCGGCATGCTGGCACCGGAATTCCGCGAGGATATCGTGGGTATCGCCGATGTACGTGATGTGTTCCGTTCACCGAAGTTTGGCCAGGTGGCCGGTTGCATGGTGATCGAGGGTAACGTTTACCGTAACAAGCCGATTCGTGTCCTGCGTGACAACGTGGTGATTTTTGAGGGCGAGCTGGAATCCCTGCGCCGCTTCAAGGATGACGTACCTGAAGTCCGTAACGGCATGGAGTGTGGTATCGGCGTTAAGGGTTACGATGTAAAAGTCGGTGACCAGATCGAGGTGTTCGATCGCGTCCGGGTCGAGCGCAAGCTTGAGTCTACCGGCGCGTGATGCGCCTGAGATTAAGGGAAGCCTGATGCCAAGAGAGTTCAGCCGGATTGATCGTATCGGCGATCAGATGCAGCGAGAACTGGCCCAGCTCATCCAGCGGGAGGTCAAAGACCCGCGGGTGGGTATGGTTACGGTCAATGCCGTCAAGGTAAGCCGTGACCTGGGCTACGCCGACATATACGTGTCGCTGCTCACCACTGAGGAACTGACCGAGGAATCCCCGCAGGTGAAGGATTCCCTGGCAGTACTGAACAAAGCCTCCGGATTCCTGCGCGGCCAGGTCGGCCGTGCCATGAAGTTGCGGGTAACACCACAGTTGCGTTTTCACTTCGATTCGCTGCTGGGGCACAGCCGCCATATGGACAACCTGATTCGTGAAGCCGTGGGCGACAAGCCGGCGGTCCATCGCGACGAAGAGGCGGATGACGACGGTTCCACCAATGGCCCGGAGCGAGACGCTTGAGTCGACGTCGTAAAGGCCGTGATGTAAACGGCATCCTGGTCATCGACAAGCCCATGGATATCACGTCCAATGGCATCCTGCAGCAGGTGAAGCGGCTTTTCGGAGCTGCCAAGGCCGGCCATACCGGTGCCCTGGACCCGCTGGCCACTGGCGTGTTGCCGTTGTGTTTCGGCGAGGCCACCAAGTTTTCCCAGATGATGCTGGACAGCGACAAGGCATACATTGCCACCGCGCGCCTGGGTATCCGCACGGAAACCGGTGACAGTGAAGGTGCGGTGGTTGCTGAAAAGCCAGTGCCTCCGGGCCTGGATGCTGAAGCCCTGGAGCCGGTCCTCGACGGGTTCCGTGGCGATATCCAGCAGGTTCCCTCCATGTATTCCGCGCTCAAGCACAAGGGCCGTCCCCTATACGAATACGCGCGGGAAGGTGTTGAAGTGGAGCGCCCGTCCCGCCCGGTTACCATTTATGAACTGAAGCTGCTGGAGGTGCGCGAGACCGAGATCGACATCGCGGTCAGCTGCACCAAGGGCACCTACATCCGTTCGCTGGTGGAAGATATTGGTGAGGC
>CAZFPG010000556.1:0-2189 GCA_964521055.1 uncultured Marinobacter sp. | reverse complement strand
TGGTCGGTGTGCTGCTTGCCAAAGACCTGCTTCCCCTGGCCCTGAACAACGACCTCAACTGGAACCGCATTCGCGAGATCCTGCGCCCGCCCACCTTTGTGCCGGAAAGCAAGCGCCTGAACCAGTTGCTGAAGGAATTCAAGGAAACCCGCAATCATATGGCCATCGTGGTGGATGAGTACGGCGGCACTGCCGGCCTGATCACCATTGAGGATGTGCTGGAACAGATTGTGGGCGAGATCGAGGACGAGCATGACTTCGATGAAGAAACCCACATCAAGGCCCGTGGCGACGGCACCTACGCCGTCAAGGCTGTTACCCCGGTGGACGACTTCAACGAGTTCTTCGAAACCGAGCTGGACGAGGAAGAGTTCGACACCATCGGCGGCGTTGTCCTCAAAGAGTTCGGCCACCTGCCCAGACGGGGCGAATCGGTGGAGTTCGGCGGGCTTCAGTTCACCATCGCCAATGCCGACAACCGTGTCATCCGCCTGCTGCAGGTAACGCGCGGTAATGACGAGTAATACCACCCCCCAAACCACTTTGCCTGCTACGCCCCTTTCACAGCAGCCCTGGTTGCGCGCTGCCACCCTTCTGGTTGCCGGCGCAATGCAGACCCTGACCCTCTCACCCTTTAACTGGTGGTGGCTGGGCCCGGTTTCTGTCGCTCTGGTTCTGCTTTGCTGCTTACCACTGCCCCCACAAAAGCTGTTCCGTGCCGGCTGGTTCCTGGGGTTGGGGTTGTTTGGCACTGGCGCGAGCTGGGTCTACATCAGCATCAGCGAGCACGGCAACACGTCGGCGCCGCTGGCCATCGTCCTCACGGTTATTTTTGTAGCGGGGCTCGCCCTGTTCCATGGCCTGGCCTTCTGGGCCTGGGGCAAGCTGGCAAAAGACAGCCCGGTAAGGCGACTGCTGCTGTTTCCGGCTGTGTGGATTCTGGCTGACTGGGTTCGGGGCTGGCTGCTGACGGGCTTTCCATGGCTGTATCTGGGTACGGCACACGTAGATGGCCCATTAGGCGGGCTCGCGCCGTTGGTGGGCGTACACGGTGTTACCTTCTGGGTCACGGTTACTGGCGGTGCGGTCATTGCCTGCTGGTGGCTGGTCACGAATACACGCTATGCCAGTGCCACTATCGTCGCCATTGTTGCACTGTTGCCCTGGGTCACCGGGCCGGCGGTATCGAATGCCCAATGGACGACTCTTGATGAAGAGCCCACCACGTTTGTGTCCATGCAGGGCAATATCCCCCAGCAGATCAAGTGGGATCCGGATTTTCTCCGGGACCAGATCGTTGCCTATCTGGAACTGACAGAAGATCACTGGGACTCCGATCTGATCCTGTGGCCGGAAACCGCCATCCCCATCACCCAGGACCAGGCCGGAAAGGTCATTGATCACATCGCTGAGGCACTCGGGGACGATAGCACGCTCATTACCGGTATTCCCTGGTATGGCTTCAGCGACCGCATTGAGGACTTCACCTACCACAACAGCATCATGGCCATAGGCAATGGCAGCGGCATCTACCACAAGCAGAAACTGGTGCCTTTCGGCGAGTACGTGCCCCTGCAGCAATGGCTTCGCGGCCTGATCGGCTTTTTTGACCTGCCCATGTCCAGCTTTAGCCGTGGGCCGTCCAACCAGTCACCACTTGATGCCAATGGCACCGACATCATGCCGTTCATCTGCTATGAAGTGGCCTACCCTGACTTCGTCGCAAGCAACGCCCGCAATGCCGGCCTGTTGTTGACCATCAGCAATGATGGCTGGTTTGGCGATTCTATCGGCCCTTTACAACATCTGCAGATTGCCCGCATGCGGGCCCTGGAAACCGGGCGCTACATGCTGCGGGGCACTAACAACGGCGTCACGGCTATCATCGACCACAAGGGCCAGATCACGGAAACCATCCCGCAATTTGAACGTGCGGTGCTGACTGGTGACGTCTATGCCGCCGAAGGTAGCACGCCCTATATGCAATCCGGCTCCTGGCCGGTGCTGACGCTGGCTGCGATTCTTATTGTGTTTGTGCGTGTGCGGGTGATTCCGAAGAACTGATTGCTTTGAGCCTTGGAGGTGAACGGGTAGCCTGCCGGGTTGGTGCCTGGCCAAGGGGTGGGGGTGCCTTTTCTGCCAGAAAAAGGTGTCCGAGCGCAGCGAGTTCTTTGTCCAAAGAAAAGGCA
>CAZFPG010000555.1:0-2195 GCA_964521055.1 uncultured Marinobacter sp. | reverse complement strand
TGCGATGGTGCTTGAGCAAATCGTTGTGAATCTGCTGACCAACGCCGTGGACGCGCTGGCGGGCCAGGCCGGTGCCTGCATCGATATTCGGCTGACCGAGCCGGAGACATCCCCCGGAAAGGTCTCGCTGAGCATTGAAGACAACGGGCCGGGGATGAACGATGAGCAGTTGAGTCACGTTTTCGAACCATTTTTCACCACAAAACCGATGGGAAAGGGGCTTGGGCTGGGATTGGCAATCAGCTACAGCCTGGCCTGTGATATAGGGGCGGAACTGACCGTCAGCAGTCGGCCAGGCAAAGGCACCTGTTTCTCCCTGATCCTGCCGATCGCCAGTGCCGAAAAAAGGGAGAATCACTCATGAAAGACATAACCCACGCCGTGGTGATTGATGATGAACCCACCGTACTGGAGTCATTGGAGCAACTGCTGACGCTGGCGGACCTCGACGTCACCACCTTCAGTGACGCCCGCGATGCCTTGCCGATGCTGACCAGCGATTTCCGCGGTGTTGTCGTCAGCGATATCCGCATGCCCGGCATGGACGGTATGAGCCTGCTGCAGGCGATTGACCCGGCCATTCCAGTGATCCTGATAACCGGCCACGGCGGGATTGCCCAAGCCGTGGAAGCCATGAAGCTTGGCGCCTACGATTTTATCGAGAAACCCTATAAGCAGGACCGCCTGGTTGAGCTGATCAAGCGAGCCTGCCAGCAACGGCAGGTCACCCTGGCTACCCAGCCCCAGCATGCAACCGTCAGGGAAGGAGAGTGGCTGGCCTCGGTGATCATTGGTGAATCGGCGCCCACGCAAACCCTCCGGCAGCATGTACAGGCGCTGGCCAGGGTCAACGCGGATGTGGTTATTTCCGGGGAAACCGGTACCGGCACGGAACTGGTGGCGCGAAGCCTCCATGCCCTGAGTATCCGCCGGGACCAGCCGTTTGTGGCCATCAATGTGGGGGCAATACCCGAAAGCCTGCTGGAAAGCGAACTGTTTGGCCACGAAGCGGGCGCGTTCACCGGCGCCCAGAAACGACGCATTGGCTATTTTGAAGCGGCCCACGAGGGCACCCTGTTTCTTGATGAAATCGAAAGCATGCCGATGTCGTTCCAGATCAAGTTACTGAGGGTGTTGCAGGAGCGGGAAGTGGTACGGGTTGGCTCCCATGCGCCCATCCCGATCAATGTGCGGATTATTTCGGCCACCAAGGAAGACCTGCGAGAGGCTGCCAGGGTGGGATCTTTTCGGGAAGATCTGTATTACCGCCTGATGGTCGCCGACATCTATCTGCCGGCCCTGCGTGACCGTATCGACGATGTTCCCGCCCTGTTTGGCCATTTCCTGCGGGAAGCGGGCAAGAAGAACCAGTTGGAAGTGCCGGCACTGAACTACGAGGACGTGCTGGCACTGGAGCTTCACCAGTGGCCGGGTAATGTTCGCGAGCTCAAGCATACCGCCGAACGCTACCTTCTGACCCGCAACTTCAACGGCATTTCGGTATCGGACCTGCTGCAACTTGGCCAGAGCAACCGCTCAACGGCCTTCTCGGGAGAGGGGTCCCTCAGCGACCGCCTGGAACAGGTGGAAAAGGCCCTGATCAGTGCCGAGCTCAGCCACCACCAGGGCAGCATAAAAATGGTAATGGAGGTACTGGACCTGCCGCGCCGAACCCTGAATGAAAAGATGCAGAAATACGGCCTCAAGCGGGAAACGTTTGTTGCCGGAAAAGAAGATAAAACCCCCGGGGATCAGTGACCACTGATCCCGCCCGCGCGGCGTCCGCCAACTGAATTCAGAAAGGGTCAATTTACAGGCCGGACCGGCCGTTGATCAAAAAGTACTCCCTGGCTGTTGACGGCTGTAATATTGTAGGACAATAATGCAGTCAACAAAAAGCGATCACAAGATCCAATGCAACAGCCAATGAGGGAAGACCCGTGAGTACCAAACCATTGACCCTGGGCACCGAATCCGCACGCCGGAAGGTGCTGCTGACACTCAAGAAATACAGCTACCTGATTGCCATGCTGCCCCTGGCACTACCACCGTTATTGCTGTCGGCCGGGCAGGCCACCGGGTGGGTGAACCTGTTCGCCTGGGGCGTTCCCGTGGTGGTGTTCGGCATCATCCCCATCCTTGACCTGCTGCTGGGCAAAGACGCCCTCAACCCGGACGAGGAAGTGGACACGCCC
>CAZFPG010000554.1:0-2195 GCA_964521055.1 uncultured Marinobacter sp. | reverse complement strand
CTGCCACGAAAGAGGCAAACAGCATTCCCGCAGCCTGCCAGGAGATGCCGGCCACCAGGCCGCCGATCAGGGCGTATCGGACCTTCACCCTGGTGTTGGGGATAAACACATACACGAAGGTAAATGCCCCGACCACGAGCATGAAGGGGGTGAAGCGGGTTGCAAAAACAATCACTGAACCCAGCGGCTCCACGGCCATCAGCGCCTGGACGAAGGACGATGAAAAAATGGTCGCACTGATACCGATGGCCGACACCATCAACAACGGACCGATCATGATAACGCTGAGGTAGTTGCTGAAGCGCTGGGCCATGGAACGCATGTCCGGCACCCGCCAGATCATATTGAAGGAGCGCTCGATTTTCTGCACCAGTGAAATCACGGTATAGACCAGCAGCGCGAGGCCCACGGAACCCAGCACGCCCACCTTCATGTTGTCCACGAACCCGAGAATCTGCTCGGCAATCTGTACACCCTGGGGCCCCATGGGCTCAAAGAACTGGTACAGGAACGGCTCCATACGCTGGTGAACCCCAAGCGCCTTGAGCACTGAAAAGCTCAATGCCAGCAGCGGCACAATGCTCAACAGGGTGGTATACACCAGGCTCATGGCGTGCAGGGTCAGGTTTCCGGCGATGATATCCCGCACCAGCGCATAGGCCGTGCGCCCGGTTTTATACAACCAGGTCCACGGCCAGTTCTGCGGTGGATTGGGGTTGGCCAGAATCCAGGTTTCCGCCTTCTGGAGCCTGTCTTGCAATTGGGAAGATGCCACACGACGTCCTGTTTGCCAGAGTTTTGTACAGATTATCAGTCAGATACCAAATCACAACAAAGTATGGCCGATTGTGTGGCTTTTACTAGAGGTTTCGGGTCAGCAACGGAATTGGCGGATGTTGTTCCGCAACGCCGCGCTCAACGGCCAGAGCCGGCGCTGAGAAGAGAACAGATGAAAGCGCTAGAGCCAGGATGGGCCTGATCATGAGTATCGCCCTGCCGTTTTTTCAGGGGCGGGTAGGGGGAGTAGCTTCAGCAATAATCAGACAGCAGACAGATTCCGTGCCGTGATATCCACGATCCTCTGCCGCGCTTCCCGGCTTGCCCATGCCGAATGAGGCGTCACGATCAGGTTCGGAATATCCCCCGCCAGCAGCGGGTTGCCATTACGTGGCGGCTCTTCCGTCAGCACATCAAAACCGGCACCGCCAATGGTCCCGGCCCGCAGGGCATCGGCCAGCGCCTGCTCATCCACCAGGCCACCGCGGCTGGTATTGATCAGCAGCGCCTCCTTCTTCATCATCTTCAGCTCCCGGGCACCAATCATGTTCCGGGTCTCGTCCGTCAGCAGGCAATGCAGGGACAGCACATCCACCTTTGGCAACAACTCATCCATGGGGATCCGGGAATAGCCATCCACCTCCCCTGCAGCCTGACCAGGCCTGGCGCCAAGCAGGATATTCATCCCGAAAGCCTTCGCCCGCTCAACAACCCCCTGCCCGAGATCACCATAGCCAACGACCCCCAGCGTACGCCCTTCCAGCTCCATGATCGGATGATCCATCAGACAGAACATCGAACTCTGCCCCCAGCGCCCGGCACGCACATCCCTGTCGTAATCCACCAACCGCGTGGCCAGCGCCAGAATCAGCGCCATGGTGTGCTGTGCCACGGTGGAACGCCCGTAGTTGGTCACGTTCATTACCCTGATCCCGCGCTCCCTTGCCGCCTCCTGGTCAACATTGTTCAACCCGGTGGCAACCACCGCAATGGTCTTCAGCTCCGGACAGGCCTCAAAGTGTTCACGTTTCAACACCACCTTGTTCACCAGCACTGTGTCGAATCCCCGGATACGCTCCGTCACCTGCTCCGGCGATGTTCGCGGGTGTTTCACCATGTCACCGGTCACCGCCTCGATCGGCGAGAGATCCACATCGTTACCCAGCGTGTCTGAGTCCAGAAATACGGCTTTCATCGACAACTCCTATCAAAATAATCCGCGCGCAAAATGTGAAAGGCCTTTCGGAGGGCACCACCCGTAGCCCGGGCCAATTGCCGTTGCCTACTCCACAGACCGTGCATTGCCATGGATGGCAATGCCGAGCCCCCAGGGAAGGGTTCACGGCGTGTCTGTGGAGTAGGCAACGGCAATTGGCCTTCTCCGCTGCCAGACTCCAAACTGTCCACCTCAATCACCG
>CAZFPG010000553.1:0-2198 GCA_964521055.1 uncultured Marinobacter sp. | reverse complement strand
AGCTTGCCACGTTTTTCCAGGTAGATCTGGCTGGGGCCATTGACCATGATTTCGGTGACATCCTCATCCGCCAGGAAAGGCTCAATCGGCCCAAAACCAATCGCTTCCGCGACGATATCGGAGATCAGCCTTTCACGATCCGCCCCTGGCGGCAACGTAATATCTCCGGAACGAATCAGGGCTTCCGCCGCCTTTCGGGTTTCATCCCTTAGCTGGTTGTGATCCAGCTTGCTCAGGTCTCCACGTTTGCGCAGGTTAAGGTACTCCAGGATTTTCTCCTGGGCCTCGCGGGACACTTCGGCTGATTTGACAACCTCTCCTTCCTTTGAAGGTTGCCCGGCATCGCTGGTAACGGGTTGCACGTGCAACCGGACCTGGCGTCCCAGCATGAAGCGCCCTTCGTCAACGATACCTTCAGGCCCGTCGATTCGCTGCTCGCCCCGCCAGGTGCCGTTGGTACTGCCAAGATCCTCGACAGTCACCCGCCCCTCATCGATACGAATCCGGGCGTGGCGGCGGGAAACAAAGGCATCGTCAACCCGGAGCTCACACTCCTCGGACTTCCCCAATACATACTCACCGCTGCCCAACTCACACGAGTGCAGCACATTGCCGGATGACGAATAGAGCTTGATTGACCACATGGAACAAAATCCTCAATCGTACAGGCTGAAACGGACAGCATTCTTCGACTCCGAGAGCAGACTCTCGAATCGCTTAAGGCGGCGCTTATTCACGTCATCAATGGCGGACACCAGGGTCGGCCGCACCAACACCAGCAGTTCTGTCTGGCGATTCTGGAATGCCCTGGACTTGAAGAGCTCACCCAGGATGGGAATATTCCCCAGGCCGGGAATCTTACGGATGTCCTTGGAGGACTCATTGCTCAGCAGGCCCGATACCACAAAACTCTCGCCATCAAGCAGGCTGACGTGGGTGTTAGTCTTACGCGATACGATGCCGGGAATGCCGTTGACCGTGACCGATTGATCAATCGAACTCACTTCAACGGCGATGCGGGTGTTGATCAGCCCATCCGCACCATCCGCAATCGGTTCTATTTCCAGGATGACACCAAAGTCCCTGTACTCCACCCTCGGTTGGCCGTTTTCATCCAGGTAGCTGATGGGGAGCTCCCCGCCCACCACGAACCTCGCTTCACGACCGCTCACAACCGACACCTGGGGCTCGGCAAGCAATCGGGCAATGCCATCCTGGGCCAGCATATCGATGGCCGAGGTCACCCTTGTGGCCCAACCGGCGTAGGTGCGGGTGCCGACGTCCAGCGGCAGGGTCATTCCGTTCGTTAACTGCATAGTGTCCGGGAGTTCTGGCCGGAATACCGAATTCGTCTTCCAGTCACTCACCATGGACACCTCCGGCCCGGCAATGGTGTCGGCCCAGTCGATCCCGATTTCGGTGAGGTCGCTGCGCCGCACCTCGATAATGCGGGCATTCAGGTTAATCGTTGGCTTGGCCACCACCGCCGGCACTGTCACCTCACTGATAATTTCCGGGTATCGCTCCGCCAGGGCCTTTGCCAGGGCAGCGTCCCTTGGCCGCAGCGCCTGCCCGTGGAGCAAAAGGTCTCCGTTACCAAGTACCTTCAGTTCAACCCCTTCGAGGCCGGCAATCAGGGCTCTCAGTTGGTCCTCGGATATTTTCGACCTTGAAGAGCCTATCGTTAACCGGTAGAGATGTTGCTTACCGTCTTTGTTCCATACCCGAAGGTCCGTTTTTCCAGGCTCCAGCCCGATAACCAATACCTGATCCGTTTCATGCAATGCGTGAACTTCCGCAAGCTCCCCGTTACCAAGGGCCACCCGTGTGACACCGGGGGCATCAATCAGGGTGGTGAACCCCACACGGACAGACAGCGGATGCGCCATCGCCAGGCCCGGCAAGAGAAGGCACACCAATCCTGAAAGCAACAATATCTTCAACAAGTACAGGGATCTACACAACACGCCCATCACCCCTGCCCCCCAATGATCACATCAATATTCCTTGGCGGCACCACCACACGCTGCGGCACCATTTCCTGCATGGGAAGCTTCGCGGCCGGTGGCAACGGCGCACTGAAGAAGTCGCCAAAAGAATCGTCAAACAACGTGTTCATCGTCATTGCCCTGGTAAAGCCTGTCGCCCCATCCTCCGGAGAGCGCTTCGGGCGTCAGCGCTTGCTGAACTGGGGCGCC
>CAZFPG010000552.1:0-2205 GCA_964521055.1 uncultured Marinobacter sp. | reverse complement strand
GACCGACAGCGCGGGCGGCCGGGTGCTGCGGGTGCTGCCAGCAAACGCCCCCTGGAGACCCATGGAAAACGGCACCCACTATCGTACCTGCCACCTGTGTGAAGCCATGTGTGGCGTTGCGATTGAGGTAAAGGATGGCCATATCGCCTCCATCAAAGGCGACGAGGACGACCCGTTAAGCCATGGCCACATCTGCCCCAAGGCCGTCGCGCTTCAGGACCTTCACGAAGACCCTGAACGGTTACGCAAACCGGTGCGCAAAACCGCCGACGGCTGGCAGGAAATGGAGTGGGACGACGCCTTTGACCTGGTTGCCAACCGCCTGCACAGCATCCGCAAGGAACACGGCCGCAACAGCATTGGCGCCTACCTGGGCAATCCCAATGTGCACAATCACGGCACGCTGGTGGCAACCATGCCGTTCCTGCGGGCATTGGGCACCCAGAACCGCTTCTCCGCCACCTCCAACGACCAGTTGCCCCACATGCTCGCCAGCCTGGAGATGTTCGGGCACCAGATCCTGTTCCCCATTCCGGATATCGACCGCACCGAGCTGTTCATCTGCATTGGCGCCAATCCCATGGCTTCCAATGGCAGCCTGATGACTGTTCCGGATTTCCGGGGTCGCCTGAAAGCGCTCAAGAGCCGTGGCGGAAAAATGATCGTGGTGGATCCCCGCCGCACCGAAACCGGCAAGCTCGCCGACGAATTCCATTTCGTGCGCCCCGGCACCGATGCCCTGTTGCTGATGGCGATGGTGCGAACACTGTTTGAAGAAAATCTGGTCAACCTCGGCCACGCGGAATCCTTTACCAAGGATGTGGACCTGATACGGCTCGCCTCCCTGGGATTTACTCCGGAAGCCGTAGGTGAGCAGACCGGAATGCCGGCCGAGGACATCCGCAACCTGGCACGCCAGCTTGCCACCACCCAGAGAGCCGCCCTGTACACTCGCATGGGCACCAGCACCCAGGCGTTTGGCGGGGTCGCTACCTGGCTGGCTTACGTACTCAATATCCTGACAGGCAAGCTGGACAGCACTGGTGGCATGATGTTCACCCAGCCGGCTATCGATCTGATCGCCATCGGAGGGATGGCCGGCCAGGGTGGGCATTTTGCCAAGCGGTTCAGCCGCGTAAAAAAGTTGCCTGAGTTTGGCGGTGAATACCCATCCAGCACCATTGCCGATGAAATACTGACTCCCGGCGAAGGCCAGATCCGCGCTTTTGTGACGGTGGCGGGCAATCCGGTCCTGTCCAGCCCCAACGGTGGCCGTCTCGACCAAGCATTCAGCGGACTGGACTTCATGGTATCTGTGGATTACTACCTCAACGAAACCACCCGCCATGCGGACGTCATCCTGCCGCCGACGGCCGGCCTGGAACGCAGCCACTACGACCTGATTTTCAGTATGTTCGCCGTCCGTAACACCGCCAAGTACAGCCCGGCATTGTTCGATGCCGGCGAGGATACCCGCCACGACTGGCAGATTCTGCTGGAGCTGGCCCACCGTCTGGAGAAAAAACGCAAAGGCGGCCGGCTACCGGTGCGGGCAGAAATGGGCTGGCGGGCCTTCAAACAGATCGGGCCCGACCCGATTCTGGACATGATGCTGCGTGCCGGGCCTTACGGCGCCGACATCGGCCGGGTCCGTGGCCTGGTTCAACCGGCTATTGACCTGGTCATGGACATTCTGCCCGAGCGCCACCCGCTGCGCGGCCTTGCCAAACTCAGCCCGCTGAACCGCCACTGGCAGGATCTGCCCAAGGGACTGTCCATCAACACCCTGAAACAGCTGCCCAATGGTGTGGATCTGGGGCCGTTGCGCCCCTGTATGCCCGGCCGGCTGTTCACCCATGATGGTAAGGTCAACCTGGCCCCGCGCCGCTACCTGCAGGATCTGGACCGCCTGCACGCCGCCCTGTACGCCCCTGCCGCAGAAGGTCTTCTGCTGATCGGGCGCCGGCACGTTCGAAGCAATAATTCCTGGATGCACAACAGCCAGCGGTTGGTAAAAGGCAAAGAGCGCTGTACCCTGATGATGCACCCTCAGGATGCCTCCCGTTGTGGACTTCAGGCCGGTGATTCAGCGGAGGTTGCTTCGTCTGCGGGCAAGATTGTATTGCCGGTGGAAATCACCGACGACATCATGGCCGGTGTGGTTTCAGTGCCCCATGGCTGGGCCACCATCGTGAGGGTACCCGG
>CAZFPG010000551.1:0-2210 GCA_964521055.1 uncultured Marinobacter sp. | reverse complement strand
GAAGACATTGCGGATATGCCGGCAGAGTACGGCCACGAGCCCGAGCTGGGTCTGGCCGCGGGTGGCGATGGGCTGGATATTGCCCACAGGATCCTTGCCGATGCGGCGAATCATCTTAACCCGGGTGGCTTGCTGATTGTGGAGGTGGGGAATAGCTGGCCGGCGCTTCAGGAAGCCTATCCTGATCTGCCCTTTACCTGGCTGGAATTTGAAAACGGTGGCGACGGTGTGTTCCTGTTGACTACTGAAGATCTACATTAAGAAACCTGGATAAGATACTGAATCATGTCGGGAAACAGCTTCGGAAAATTGTTTACGGTTACCAGTTTTGGTGAAAGCCATGGCGCCGCGCTTGGGTGTATCATTGACGGCTGCCCTCCGGGTCTGGAGCTGTCTGTTGAGGATATGCAACGGGACCTGGACCGCCGTAAGCCTGGTACATCACGCCATACCACCCAACGCCGGGAAGCAGACGAAGTGAAGATCCTGTCGGGCGTGTTCGAAGGCAGGACCACCGGCACACCCATTGGCCTGATGATCGAAAACACGGATCAGCGCTCCAAGGACTATTCCAAAATCTCCGAACAGTTCCGTCCTGCCCATGCCGATTACACCTATATGCACAAGTACGGTGTGCGTGACTATCGCGGTGGTGGCCGTTCGTCCGCGCGTGAGACCGCCATGCGGGTGGCCGCAGGAGCGGTTGCGCGCAAGTTCCTTGAGCAAAGACTGGGCATCAGGATCCGGGGTTACCTTTCCCAGCTTGGTCCCATAAAGATCGAGAAGCTGGATTGGGACCAGGTCGACCTGAACCCGTTCTTCTGCCCGGATGCCGAGAAGGTGCCGGAAATGGAGACCTACATGGACGCTCTGCGCAAAGAGGGCAATTCCATTGGCGCTCGCATCAATGTGGTTGCCGAGGGTGTTCCTCCCGGTTTGGGTGAGCCAATCTTTGATCGTCTGGATGCGGACCTGGCCCATGCGCTGATGAGCATCAATGCGGTCAAGGGTGTGGAGATTGGTGCCGGTTTTGGCTGCATTGACCAGAAGGGTACGGAACACCGGGATGAGCTGACCCCCGAGGGTTTCCTGTCCAATCATGCCGGTGGCGTTCTGGGCGGCATTTCTTCCGGACAGCCGATTCTGGCCAGTATTGCATTGAAGCCCACTTCCAGCCTTCGGTTGCCGGGGCGGAGTATTGATGTTCACGGTAATCCGGTGGAGGTGATCACAACAGGGCGGCATGACCCCTGTGTGGGCATCCGCGCGACGCCAATTGCGGAAGCAATGATGGCCATCGTGCTGATGGATCACTACCTGCGCCACCGAGGCCAGAACGGAGACGTCTCGGTGTCCACGCCAGACATCGGCCAGGCCTGATCTGCCAATGGGTGCACGCCACGACAAGCAGGGCCTCTCAAAACACGCCGCAAGTACATCCATGTAGGCTCGGTCGGGCCATCCCTGGCCCTCCACGGTTTTGAGAGGCCCTGCTTGCCGCGGCGGTCGGTCTTCTGTGATAACTCTCTGGAGAATTTGTTATCTACTGGCGCCTTTCCAACCTCTACTTCTGGTTCTTCGCCCTATTAGGCGGCCTGCTCCCATACTGGTCGTTGTATCTGGAAGACCGGGGTTTCTCCTATCTCGAAATCGCTACCCTGATGGCGACCATCCAGCTGACCAAGATCATCGCGCCCAATGTCTGGGGTTGGCTGGGAGACAGGACCGGGCAGAGGGTTAGGTTGGTCCGGTTCGGGGCGATTACCGGGTCGCTGTTTTTTGCCGGCGTATTCATGGAGCCCGGGTTTTATGGGCTGTTGCTGGTGATGCTGGCGTTTACGTTTTTCTGGAATGCGATTCTTCCCCTGTATGAGGTGATTACCCTTCGGTCGCTAGGGAATCAGCGGGATAAGTACGGCAAGGTCCGGCTCTGGGGCTCGGTCGGTTTTATCGGTTCTGTGGCGCTGGTGGGCGGGATTCTGGAGTTGGTGCCGATCAATCTTTTGCCCTGGTTGTTGTTGCCGGTGTTTGCGGGCATTGCGGTGTCGGCGTTTCTGGTGCCGTCGGAGCGGGGCGAGCGCAAGCCGCCGGCGCCCAAGGGCAGTCTGAAGGCGATTGTGACGCACCCGGCGGTGGTGACGTTCTTCCTGATGAACTTCCTGCTGCAGGTGTCCCACGGGGCTTATTACACGTTCTTCAGTATTCACCTG
>CAZFPG010000550.1:0-2231 GCA_964521055.1 uncultured Marinobacter sp. | reverse complement strand
GTAGCTTGTTCCGTTTACTTCGGTGACAGCATGGGGGCCCGGCACAGGGACTACTTCTGAAGCTTGACATAAATCCTGCTGGTCATACCTGCCATATATGTAGCCGCCGATATCCCTCTTCTGCTTCAGGTTACCCAGGTCATCATAAACGTAGGACCAAGCGTTGGAACCAACTTCTTCAGTGATCAGGCGATTAAGGCCATCATAGGTGAATGAACCGCCCCGGGTATCGCGGAGGCCCTTTGGTTTAAGTCAAGCTGCCATAGCGGCCTGACTGTTAAGTTGCCGATAATAGTTTGCCTCAGCTTCTGCCGGCGGGATATACCCAGTGGCTCCATCAGCCGTTGGTGGTTGAACCAGAATACCCATTCCAGCGTTGCCAGCTCAACGGATTCCATGGATTTCCAGGGGCCACGGCGGTGGATCAATTCTGCTTTGTATAAGCCATTGATGGTCTCAGCGAGGGCATTGTCGTAACTGTCGCCCTTGCTGCCTACCGATGGATCGATGCCAGCTTCGGCCAGGCGTTCCGTGTAGCGGATCGACACATATTGTGAGCCCCTGTCGGAGTGATGAATCAAGTCCTCTGATTTGTCGGGCTGACGGGCGTAGAGTGCCTGCTCCAGAGCATCGAGTACGAAATCCGTGTTCATCGTGCGACTGACGCGCCAACCCACAATGCGGCGTGCGAAGACATCGACAACGAAGGCCACATACAACCAACCCTGCCAGGTGGAAACGTAGGTGAAGTCCGATACCCAGAGCTGGTCTGGACGATCCGCAACAAACTGACGGTTGACCCGATCCAGCGGGCACGGCACCAATCGGTCTGGGACGGTGGTGCGCACCGTCTTGCCGCGGCGGGCGCCCTGAAGCCCCAGAAGGCTCATGAGCCGCTCCACGGTACAGCGGGCCACAGGAGTGGCTTCCCGGTTCATCTGCTTCCAGACTTTATCGGCGCCATAGACCTTGAGATTGTCATTCCAGACACGCTTGATATGCGGCATCAAAACCTCGTCGCGCTTGGCCCGGTCACTGCGTAGTTCCGGATTGCGCTGCCGGGCTGCATGGCGCCGGGGCAACCTGCAATACTTTGCAGATCGGCTCGACCCCGTAGGTATCCCGATGCTGATCAATGTAGGTGTTTATGACTTCAGCTTGCGGTCGAGCTCCGCCTGGGCGAAAAAAGCGCTGGCCGTGCGAAGGATGTCATTGGCGCGCCGCAATTCTTTGTTCTCGCGCTCCAGCTCCTTCATGCGTTGCGCTTCCGCGGTCGTTGTACCGGGTCGTTCACCGACATCGATCTCGGCACGCTTGACCCATTCCAGCAATGTCTGCGGCACACAGCCAATCTTGGGGGCGATTGACTCCACAGCGGCCCACAGCGACGAATACTCGCCACGATGCTCCTGCACTAGCCGTACCGCACGCTCTTTAACCTCAGGGGAAAACTTATTTGACTTGTTCATGGCTCCATTCTCTCAGATGATGGGGTAATCCCCCCGAAAAACAGCGGTGATCAAAAGTAGAATTTTCCGTAAGCTACACGCAGGGAGATTCTGCATGAAGAAGTCACGTTTTTCCGACAGCCAGATTCTGTCGATACTCAAGCAAGCTGAGAACGGCGTACCGGTTCCGGAGCTTTGCCGTGAGCACGGCATGAGCAGTGCGTCGTTTTACAAATGGCGAGCTAAATTCGGTGGCATGGATACGTCCATGATGGCTCGCTTGAAAGAGCTGGAGGATGAAAACCGCCGGCTCAAGAAGATGTATGCCGAGGAACGGCTGAAGGCTGACATCCTCAAGGAAGCCATCGAAAAAAAGTGGTGAAGCCGTCTCGTCGCCGTGAGATGGCGCAGAAAGCCGTCAATGAGAAGCGCGTCAGCATTCGTCTGGCGTGCTGGATGTTTAGCCTTAGCGAGACCTGCTACCGCTACCAGCCCAAACTCAGCAGCGAGAATGCCGAGATCGCGGACTGGCTGGTTCGGCTGACCCACAATCAGCGGAACTGGGGCTTTGGTCTGTGCTTCCTGCATCTGCGCAATGTGAAAGGCTTTACCTGGAACCACAAGCGGGTCTATCGGATATACCGGGAGCTTGAACTGAATCTGCGCATCAAGCCCAAGAAGCGTCTGGTTCGTGAGAAACCGGAGCCATTGGCTGTGCCGGAAATAATCAACGACAGTTGGTCGATGGACTTCATGCACGACGTAAGCGTTCATTCCAAGACG
>CAZFPG010000549.1:0-2231 GCA_964521055.1 uncultured Marinobacter sp. | reverse complement strand
TGCTGGTCGGCGCCCGTGTCTGGCAGCTGGATCTGGACAAGGACGAGAAGTTTCTCTACACCACCAACGGCGTATCCAGTGATGTCTCGGTCATCGATGTGGAAGAGCTGAAGGTGATCAAATCCATCAAGGTGGGCCGCTTCCCCTGGGGTGTGGTCATCGATCCCACTTCATGACCATTGAAGCCCGCAACCTCAGTTTTCGCTACGGCGACAAGCCGGTGCTCAAGGAGGTCAGCTTCGCGCTGACCTCCGGCGGTTTTCATGCCCTGCTGGGGCCCAACGGCGCCGGCAAGTCCACACTGTTCGGCCTGCTGACCCGGCTTCTCGCGCTGCAGCAGGGCGACATCCTGATGGCTGGGCAGTCCCTGAGGAAACAGCCCGCCGAGGCTATACGCAACATCGGCGTGGTGTTCCAGCAGAATGCCCTGGACCTGGATCTGACCGTACGCCAGAACCTGCTGTATCACGCCGCGCTTCATGGCCTGTCCCGCAAGGAGGCCCGTCTTCGGGGCGACCGCGAGCTTGAGCGTTTCCAGTTGCTGGAGCGGGCCAACGAGCCTGTGCGAAAGCTCAACGGCGGCCACCGCCGGCGGGTAGAAATCGCCCGCGCCCTGCTCCACGAACCCTCGCTTTTACTGCTGGATGAACCCACGGTGGGGCTGGATGTGGCCAGCCGCAGAGGGCTCAACGATCACGTGCGGACGCTGTGTGAATCCGATGGCCTGACGGTGCTCTGGGCCACGCACCTGATCGAGGAGGTTCGCCCGGAAGACCGGGTGCTAATCCTCCATGAAGGCAAGCTGCTGGCCGACGGCGCCGGGCACGACATCTGCGAAGCCGAAGGCACCCGCGACCTGGCGGAAACCTTCCACACCCTTACAGGAGCCGGTTGATATGAAAGCTGCCCATTACTGGCACTGTTTCGTCGGCATCCAGACCCGGGAATGGTTACGCTTCTGGCAGCAGCGCACCCGCTTCGCCAGCGCCCTGGTGCGCCCGCTGCTCTGGCTGGTGGTGTTCGCCGCCGGCTTCCGGGCAGTGCTGGGCATTTCCATCATTCCGCCCTACCAGACCTACATCACCTACGAGACCTACATCGCCCCCGGACTGTGCGGCATGATCATTTTGTTCAACAGCATGCAGGGTGCCCTGTCCATGGTGTATGACCGGGAGTTGGGCAGTATGCGGGTATTACTGATGAGCCCCCTGCCACGGCCGTTCTTATTGGTAACGAAGTTATTGGCAATGGGAGTGGTGTCTGTGGGGCAGGTGTATGTGTTCCTGCTTTTGGCACTGTTGGTGGACGTAGAGCCACCGCCTTGGGGCTATCTGGCCGTGCTGCCCTCGCTGGTATTAACCAGTCTGATGCTCGGAGCCCTTGGGCTGTTGATTGCCACCTGGATCAAACAGCTGGAAAATTTTGCCGGCGTGATGAACTTCGTCATTTTCCCGATGTTCTTCATGTCTTCAGCGCTGTATCCACTGTGGCGCATGAACGAAGCCAGCCCCTGGCTCTACTGGATCTGCCAGTTCAATCCGTTTACTCATGCAGTAGAAGCCATCCGGTTTTCCCTATACCTGGAGTGGAACCCGATGGCTTTTGGCATTACCGCGGGCGTGACTCTCGTTCTGTCCCTGCTCGCGACTGCGGGGTTCAAACCTCAGCGCACGAAGATTCTTGGTGGAAAGCCCTACCCGCTAATCGTCTTGCACCAGCTCAGGAACTCGCCAAATCCAGCCGGCGAAGCTTGCCTAACAGCCCATCAATCAACCCAGGCTCACCAACCCTGTCATCCCACTGCAACCGCGCAGGCTTGCCATCCAGATACCACAACCGATTGGCCAGAATCTCCGCATCCCCTCCATCATGGGTGACACAAATCATCGCCATCCCCTGATTGGCATCCAGAATCCCCGCAATCAGTGTTTTCAATTCACCCGCCATCACCGGATCCAGTGACGCAAAAGGCTCATCCAGCAACAGCAGATCGGGCTTAACCGCCAGGCACCGCGCCAATGCCGCCCTCCGCGCCATACCCAAGGAAAGCTGGTCCGGCAGATAGTGCCCATAACCTTTGAGCCCCACGCTTGCCAAGTGAGCTTCCGCTTCCTCCGAAGTTGCACCAGCCAGCCGGAGGTTGGCGTTCAGGGTTCGCCAGGGTAGGAGCCGATGTTCCTGAAACAGGTAACCCACCCGGAGTTTCTCGCGTCCGATGATCGCTTCCGGGG
>CAZFPG010000548.1:0-2237 GCA_964521055.1 uncultured Marinobacter sp. | reverse complement strand
TGCTGTTGGCAGCGCCGATGGCCGCGAGGCCCGCCACACCGGCACCGATCACCATAATTTTCGCCGGCGGCACCTTGCCGGCCGCCGTCACCTGCCCGGTAAAGAAGCGCCCGAAGTGATTGGCCGCCTCAATCACCGCCCGGTAACCGGCAATATTCGCCATGGCGCTGAGGGCGTCCATCTTCTGGGCGCGGCTGATACGGGGCAGGCTGTCGATGGCGAACGAAGTAATCTTCTTTGCCGCCAGCTTCTCCAGCAGCTCGGGGTTCTGTGCCGGCCAGATATAGCTGACCAGAAACGCCCCTTCCTTCATCAGATCCACTTCGTGTTTTTTCAGGGCCGGGTTTTTCATCGGCGCACGAACTTTCAGAATGAAGTCCGCTTCCTGCCACAACGACGTGGTATCGGCGGCTATGGCAGCACCTACTTTCTCATAGGCCTCATCCGAGTAGTTCGCAGCCTCGCCAGCACCGCCTTCAACAACCACCTCGTAACCAAGGCCAATGAGTTTATGAACGGAAGGTGGCGTGGCTGCTACCCGCCGCTCATCCTTGAAGATTTCCCTGGGGATACCGATTTTCATTGTTGGTGTGTCCTCCGGATTGCCCGATAAACCAGTTGTCTGGATATCTACATACTAGTGTAAGTTACGAGATTTGCTCGGTGTGGCCTGGAAACGACACGGTACAGATGCCAACCGAAATCTCCAATTGGCCCCCGCAACGGTCAGCTCAAGAAAGCCTCAATCTCGGACTGGGAAAGATGGTCCACCATCGCACCCCGGAACTGCCGGTTAATAAACCGCTCGGTTTCCTGCTGAATGGCCTCTCGCTGCCCCGGTTTCTCGATGTAATCCATGGCCCGGAACAGGATGTAGCGGATAGTCATGCATGAAATTTCGTGAATCGTCTCCGGTGCCACGACACTGACCAACTGCCGGTCAATAATATCCTCCGCCATCTCCCTGGCACTGGCGTCCAGCTGAGCCTCGAGGGCTCTTCTTAACAGGGGCGACGGCCCATGCAGTTCCCTTACCGCCACGGTAGTCGCCGCCGGATTAGCCAGGAAGTAGTGGTACACAAAAGTAACGGTATCGTGAGACGCCTGCTCCGACGACTCCGCCATCCGCCGCAATTCACGCACTCCTGACTTCATGTCTTCGGCAATATACCCGAGCACCTGGAGACCAAACTCGTCCAGGTTCTTGAAATGACGATAAAAAGTGTTCGGATTCAGTCCCGCTTCACGAGCCAGCTCCCGCAGCCCCAATGACGTCAGGCTACGGTTCTGGTTAATCAACCTCAGCGCAGCCTGAATCAGTTTCAGTTTCCCACCGGTCAAAACACTCATGAAGTATCACCTAGGTTAGAAAGGGGTAATTGGGAGGGCTTTTCCGAAACTGTGCGGAGCCATGGGTGAAGAGCGAAAGCTCTTCACGGGCTGGCCACGGATGGCCTGCCCAGGACCCTCAGTGCGACGCAGGAGCGTTAAGCACTGAGGGGCGGAGCTCAAGCGCCACAGGGATGTGCTTGAGCGTGTTTCGGAAAAGCCCTCCCAATTACCCCAAACTCCCAAACAACAGGGTAAAGAGGACAGCTGCTTATCAAACCAGGCCAATTGGGCATCCCAGCCCGAACCAAAGTATACAACTGTCTACTTCGTTGTGTATACATGTGTATACCGCCAGACATCATGGCGAAACACACAACAACAGGCAAGGCCGGATGGCCAGCGAACAACGAGGTAGCAGCATGAGTCAGAACGCACAAATCGCCATAATCGGCACCGGATTCTCCGGCCTCGGCATGGGCATCAAACTCAAAGAAGCCGGATACGACAACTTCGTCATCCTCGAACAAAGCGACGACGTCGGCGGCACCTGGCACGAAAACCACTACCCCGGCTGCGCCTGTGACGTCCAGTCTGCCCTCTACTCCTTCTCGTTCGAACAGAACCCCAACTGGACCCGCATGTTCGCCCAGCAAAAAGAAATCCAGGCCTACCTGCGAAGCTGCGCCGAAAAATACGACCTGATGAAACACGTGCGCCTGAACACCCACGTGGCCGGCGCCCGCTTCGATGAAAAAACCCAAAGCTGGACCGTAGAAACCTGCGACGGCCCCGAACTCTGGGCCTACATGCAGAAAAAAGGCCTCAACCCCGGCGACAGACTGGACCGTAAGGACAAGGATCTGCCCGAGTTCAGCTCCTTCAAGTCGGATGTCGTTGTTTCCGGC
>CAZFPG010000547.1:0-2243 GCA_964521055.1 uncultured Marinobacter sp. | reverse complement strand
GAGGTCTTGAGGCGTGTTTTGGAAGGGCCTGCCCACTTACTTCTACTCAAAGGTTTGAGTTAACTCGTCCAAGGCAGATTATACAAACAAAAACGCCACCAACCCCGCAAAGGGTGGTGGCGTTCTGACAAACCCTGCTTTATTCCAGGGTCAGGCGGCTTCTTCTTCAGTGGTCATCTGCGCACGAATCTTCTTCATGGCATTCTTTTCCAACTGGCGAATACGCTCAGCGGAAACACCATACCGGTCAGCCAGCTCATGCAGCGTGGACTTGCTGTCGGACAACCAGCGCTCCCGCAGGATATCCTGGCTACGCTCATCCAGTTGCTCCAGCGCCGACATCAGCCGACCATTGGAATCATCCGTCCAGTCCGACTGCTCCAGTTGGGTAGCCGGATTACTGCGATGATCCTCCAGGTAATACGCCGGTGCCTGATAGGCATTGTCGTCGTCATCATCCTGAGGCCCATCGAAAGCCGTATCATGGGAAGCCAGCCGGCCTTCCATTTCGCGAACCACCCTGGGCTCCACGCCCAGGTCACTGGCCACCGCATTCACCTCATCGTGGCTCAACCATGCCAGACGCTTCTTCTGGCTGCGCAGGTTAAAGAACAGCTTGCGCTGGGCCTTGGTAGTGGCCACCTTGACAATGCGCCAGTTGCGCAGAATGAACTCGTGAATCTCCGCCTTGATCCAGTGCACCGCAAACGAAACCAGGCGAACACCGTATTCCGGGTTAAATCGCTTGACCGCTTTCATCAGGCCAACGTTACCTTCCTGGATCAGGTCGGCCTGGGAAAGGCCATAACCGGCATAACTGCGAGCAATATGGATCACGAAACGCAGATGCGAGAGAACCAGCTCACGCGCCGCTTCCACATCACCTTCGTAATGCAAACGCTCCGCGAGACTGCGCTCTTCCTCGACAGACAGCACCGGAATACGGCTGGCCGCCTGGATATAGGACTCCAGGTTAGCGCCCGGGACCAGTCTGTCGATGATCTGTAGATTCGTACCCATGTCTTATCCTCCAAACATGACGACCAGTAAATATAACAACTGGAACATTGATCGCCAAGCACCCTGAAAGTTCCCGAAATCCCCGTTAAACCTTTTTAAAAACAACGAACTGGGATTTTGACTGTCTTTGCATTCCACTACCAACCTACGCCAGTAGAAGACATGTTTTCAATACGGTATTCCCGAGATCGAAGGTCACCCGCCGGCAATCTCTCCAGGCTCGATATCGTCCAGATGGCGCTTGACGGCCACCCAGGCACCCAACCAGCCTAACAGCATGGCGGCAATTATCAACGCCAGCGCACCGTCGAAGCTCAGCCCGTTCAGGGAGAATTCGCTGCGATAGAGCCCTGCCAGGCGTTCTACTGGCCCGCTGAGCCACCAGAGCGATAATTGCAGCAGAACCCAGGCCACCACACCGCCGCCCAGACCAAACCAGGCTCCGGTGTAAAGAAATGGCCGGCGTACAAAAGCATCCGTGCCACCCACCAGTTTCGCCACCAGGATCTCATCGCGACGATTCTCGATAGACAGACGCACGGTATTGCCAATCACCAGTACCACTGCCGCTGCCAGCAACAGGGCCAGAGCCCAGACGGCCCGTCCCAGCAGATCCGTCATGGCATTGAGACGCTGTAGCCAGCCAAGGTCCACCTGTACGCGCTCTACGCCATCGAGCCCTTCGATGACCGTCAGCAGCATTTCCACGCCGTCGGCAGTACGGGAACTTTCGCTGGGCGTCACCAGCAACGTATGGGGTAGCGGATTCTCGTCCAGGTAGTCCAGGGCATCCTCAAGGCCGGAAGAGGCGCGGAATTCATTCAGCGCCGTGTCACGGTCGATCAGCTCTACCTCTGCCACGCGGCTGTCGTCAGACACCTCGGCTTTCAAGGCCTCTGCCTCTTCAATAGAGACGGAATCGTTCAGGTAGGCCGTCACTCGCGCGGAACTTTCCCAGCCGGCGCTGACACCTTCCAGGCTGGCCAGCAACAGCATCAGCGCCACCGGCAACGCCAGCGCCACGCCCATGACAGTCCAGGTCATCATGCTGGCAATCGGGGACTGCCACATACGCTGGGCGCTATCCCGCGCCACTTTGCGATGGTGATTCAGGTAGCTCTCGGCCTGTTCCCGCCAGGGCGAGCGGGCACTTTTCGCGCCGCGGCCCTGCTGCCGCCGGGGTTCGTTAGCCATGCAGGCCTCCCCCCGTACCAACGCCGGAC
>CAZFPG010000546.1:0-2243 GCA_964521055.1 uncultured Marinobacter sp. | reverse complement strand
GGCTCATCCAGGAGGAGTGCTTCGACTACCTGGACGCTCCGATCCTGCGCGTGGGTCAGGCGGACGTCCCGATGCCGTACAACAAGGGGCTGGAGAAACTGGCGAAGCCGATACCTTGCATACGCCCCTGATCCGTGACGGAGACCATGCCACCCTGCACATGTTCGGGCAGGAGCGGTTGTCTGCGCTGGGGGAACACCAGTTACTGATCAACACCAGCCGTGGCGAAGTCATTGATACCTCGGCCCTGTTGGCCCGCCTGGACGAGCCCAATGCGCCCGCGGTGGTGCTGGATGTATGGGAGCACGAGCCACGCATCCACGCCGAACTGCTGGACAGGGTATGGCTCGCCACGCCGCACATTGCCGGCTATAGCCTTGAAGGCAAGGTTCAGGGCAGCGAGATGGTGTACCTGGCCCTCAGCCGTTACATGGGGCTTCCTGCCCGCAAGAAGGCGGGGCAGTTTTTGCCTGAGCCGGCGTTGAACAAGTTGTCGTTTACCAGCGCCGCAGAGGAAATGGACTCGGCGAATATTGCCATAAGATCCTGCTACGACCCGCGCCGGGACGACGCCCGCATGCGTCTGGCAATGTCGCTGCCCGCTGATGAGCGTGGGCCGGCATTTGATCGCCTGCGCCGGGACTATCCGGTACGGCGGGAGTTTTCCAGCGTCAAGATCCAGCTCAAGGGCACCAGCAAGTCCATGCAGGATACTTTCCGGGCCCTCGGTTTCAAATTGAAGCTATAGCTGCGCTTTCTGCAGGGCCTCGATCCGGCTCTCCAGGGGAGGGTGGGTCATGAACAGGGCGCTGAGCCCGGCGCGTGCACCCCGGTTAATACCGAATGCCTGCAGACTTTCGGGCATCTGATCCGGCACCTCGCTTTCCTGCTTGAGCCGTGCCAGGGCACTGATCATGGCGCTCCGGCCTGCCAGTTGGGCTCCGGCAATATCAGCCCGGAATTCCCTGCGGCGGGAGAACCAGAACACGATGGTGCTGGCGAGGATGCCCAGCACGATCTCCGCGGCAATACTCACCACGAAAAAGCCGATGCCGTGGCCACTCTCGTTCTTGAACACCACGCGGTCCACAAACGAGCCGATCACCCGGGATGCGAAAATTACAAAGGTGTTTACCACGCCCTGGATCAGGGCCAGTGTAACCATGTCCCCGTTGGCAACGTGACCGATTTCATGGCCCAGTACCGCGCGGATTTCATCCTTGTTGAAGCGATGCAGGAGGCCCTCACTGACCGCCACCAGGGAGTTGTTCCTGTTCCAGCCCGTGGCAAACGCGTTGGACTGGGATGCAGGAAAGATGGCTACCTCCGGCATACCGATACCGGCATTCTTTGCCAGTTCCCGCACGGTATCCACCAGCCAGCGTTCAGCGGGCGTTCTGGGTGATTCGATGACCTTGGCCTTGGTGCTCCATTTGGCCATGGGCTTGGAAATCAGCAGCGAGATTATCGCACCGGCAAAGCCGAAAACGGCGGCGAAGGCCAGCAGCGAGCCGTACTGGATCCCGTTCTGGGCCAGATAGCTGTCAACACCCAGGAGTTTCAGGGTGAAACTGGCAACAAGAATGACAGCCAGGTTGGTGGCAAGAAACAGCAGAATACGCATCTTGAATTCCTAGTTGATTCATCAGCTACAGACAGCGTCTTGTATCTGAAAACTTATATGTGGCCTGTGTTGCCACGTTCAACAGGCTTACGCCAATTTAATGATCGGTGCTATCGCGGAAGAAAGTCGCCTGCATGACCCGGCTGATTCTTGCCGAGCTGCCAGTTCGAAGGGCGGTACGCAGCATGTGGATATGGGTGGAAAAGTCTTCTTGGATAGCCGGAGGAAGATCCTGACCGCTTTCCGGTATGTCTTCCTCTTGCAGGTCCGGGCTGGCCGGTGAACTCATTCGTACAAACGCCTGCTGGGTGAGCACTGCCTGATCGAGCGCTTCCTGGCGAATGGTATCCACGTACCTCAGCAGGCCCTCCTCTGCCAGCCACAGCAGGGTGCCAAAGCACGCCATGTGGCGTTTGCTGTGCAGCCCGAACTCATCCGGATCGTCCGGGCCAGCGATGTCTTCCACGAACAGGTTTACCCGGCGGGGAAAGGCATTGTAGAGCTGTACCAGGGCGATTGCGGCGTCCTTGTAGAACTCTTCAATATGAATATCCGCCATGAATCCCCCTTACAACTGATAGGAAGACAGGAAGTGTGCCAGGCGCTTCATGGCATCTTC
>CAZFPG010000545.1:0-2252 GCA_964521055.1 uncultured Marinobacter sp. | reverse complement strand
AGCGCATTTACGACACCGTCGCGGAGGACTTCAGCCGCGTCAATGATCTGATCATCAAGCGGCTCTCCTCAGACGTTCCCCTGGTGGAAAAAATCGCCCAGTACATTATCGAAAGCGGCGGTAAACGCCTGAGACCATTGCTAGTTTTACTCTCAAGCCGCGCACTGGGCTATGACAGGGACGATCATCTCAAGCTGGCTGCCGTCATCGAGTTCCTTCACACCGCAACGCTCCTGCACGACGATGTGGTGGACACATCCGACATGCGCCGTGGCCGCAGCACGGCCAATGCCCGCTGGGGTAACGCCCCCAGCGTACTGGTAGGTGATTTCCTCTACGCCCGAGCCTTCGAGATGATGGTGGAGCTGCGGAGCCTCCGCATAATGGACGTGCTTTCCCACGCCACGGCAGTCATTGCCGAAGGGGAAGTACTTCAGTTGATGAACGTAAAGAACCCGGACGTCAGCGAAGAAAAGTATATGGAGGTCATCCACAACAAGACCGCCATGCTGTTTGAAGCCGCCGCCCATACCGGCGCCCTGCTGGCCGGAGCCGATGAAGACCGGGAGCGGGCACTGAGAGACTATGGCAAGCATCTGGGCCTCGCCTTCCAACTGGTGGACGACGTACTGGATTACCGGGGCGACGCTGAAGCCATGGGCAAGAATGTCGGCGATGACCTGGCCGAGGGCAAAACCACGCTGCCATTGATTTACGCCATGGCTGAAGGCAGTGATGACGAGAAGCAACTGATTCGACAGGCAATCCGTAAAGGTGGGCTTGATGACCTGCCCCGGATCCTTCAGATCGTCAATCGCTCTGGTGCGCTGGAGTACACCATGGCGAAGGCCCGGGAGCAGGCTACCCTGGCGGCTGCGTGCCTGAAAACCCTTCCAGAGTCAGGTCATAAGGAAGCTTTGGGGTTGCTGACCGAAATTGCGGTTGCTCGGGTTAGTTAGTGGGTCCGTCCACATTTGGTTGTCGGATTAGCGAAGCGTAATCCGACAAGATCTACCCCAGGGCTTCCCGCCGATGGGGCGCATCAAAGTCCAACGCCGGCCCCACCGGTACAATCTGCGTCGGATTAATGGTCCGCTGGCTTACATAGTAATGCCGCTTGATCTGCCCGATATCCACCGTACCCGCTACTCCCGGCACCTGGTACAGATCCCGAACATAGCCGGACAACGCCGGGAAATCCGAGATCCGCTGCCGATTGCACTTGAAGTGACTGTAATATACCGAATCAAACCGAATCAGTGTGGTAAACAACCGCCAGTCCGCCTCTGTCAGTTGGCTACCCGCAAGATAACGCTGCCCTGAAAGCCGCTCCTCCAGCCAGTCCAGCGAATCGAACAGCGCCTCATACGCCTCTTCATACTTATCCTGAGCCGTGGCAAACCCTGCCTTGTACACACCGTTATTCACCGTGTGGTAGACCCGCTCATTCACCTCGGCAATCTCGTCGTGTAGCTCTTCCGGATGAAAATCCAGATCACTGCGCACACCCTCGAGCCCGTCAAACGCCGAATTGAACATCCGGATGATATCAGCGGACTCGTTGCTGACAATCGTCTGCCTCTCCTTGTCCCACAACGTCGGCACCGTCACCCGCCCGGAATAATCCGGAGCAGCCTTGAGATACACCTCGTACAGGAAACGCTTGCCGTTCACATCATCCCCATGCGCAGCCTCATCCGGCCGGAACTCCCAGCCGTTCTCCACCATATCCGGATGCACCACCGACACCGAAACATGCTTCTCCAGCCCCTTCAACACCCGGAAAATCAACGTCCGATGCGCCCAAGGACAGGCCATGGACACATACAGATGATAGCGCCCGGATTCCGCCGGGAAACCACCTTCCCCATCCGGCCCCGGCGAACCATCCGCCGTCACCCAGTTGCGGAACCTGGCGGCCTCACGTTCAAACTTGCCACCGGTTTTCGAAGTGTCGTACCACTGATCGTGCCATTTGCCATCTACAAGCAGTCCCATAAGACCTCCGCTGAACGCACATTTGGTGATTCAAGTGGGCCAAGCACTCTGTTGATCAAGGGTATCGGGGCAGGCCTTCGCAAACCGTGCATTGCCATGGATGGCAATGCCGAGCCCCCATGGATGGGTTTACGGCGTGTTTGCGAAGGCCTGCCCCGATTCCCGCGCCCCCAAAACTGGCCCACAAGAAATTAGAGGAAGAATACCGGCCACCCTGCTACGCTCTCAAACAATCAATTCTGGCCAACACAATC
>CAZFPG010000544.1:0-2256 GCA_964521055.1 uncultured Marinobacter sp. | reverse complement strand
CGGTCGAGGAAGCTGAAGACAACCACGACCCCGCCCAGTTTGACCTGATCATCTCTGACCTGCGACTGCCCGGTGCCCCAGGCACTGAACTGATCAGGCGAGCGCCGGACACCCCGGTCCTTATCATGACCAGCTACGCCAGCCTGCGTTCCGCCGTGGACTCCATGAAAATGGGGGCCGTGGAATACATCGCCAAGCCATTCGACCACGACGAAATGCTGGAAGCGGTGGAAGGCATTCTTGCCAGGCAGCCACAGCAAGCGGGCGCAGCTGAAGAAAGCGCTGACCGTGGCACCGCGAGTGACCCTGACAGCGATCCCGCCGCCATTATGTATGGCCACTGCGAGGCCATGCAGAAGGTGTTCACCCTGATACGCAAAGTGGCACCTACCGAAACCACCGTACTGATTCAGGGCGAATCCGGCACCGGTAAAGAGTTGGCGGCAAGGGCACTGCACCTGATGAGCCCCCGTGCCGCCCAGCCACTGATCTCGGTGAATTGCGCGGCCATTCCGGAAAGCCTGATTGAGTCAGAGCTGTTCGGCCATGAAAAGGGCTCCTTTACCGGTGCCGTTTCCGCACGCACAGGCCTGATTGAGGCCGCAGACGGCGGCAGCCTGTTTCTGGATGAAATCGGTGAACTGCCGGCCGAAGCCCAGGCCCGCCTGCTACGGGTGCTCCAGGAGGGCGAGATCCGCAAGGTCGGTTCCACCCAGAGCCGCCAGGTGGACGTGCGCATGATTGCCGCCACCCACCGTAACCTCAAAGCCATGACCCGTACCGGTGAATTCCGGGAGGATCTGTTCTATCGCCTGAATGTTATGCAGGTCCGCATTCCGCCGTTAAGGGAGCGTCAGGCTGACATACTTGGCCTGGCCCAGCGTTTTCTGAAGCGGCAGGGTGAAAAGATGGGAAAAACCAGCCTGAACCTCACGCCAGAGGCCATGCGTACGCTGGAGAGACACCGCTGGCCCGGTAATGTCAGGGAACTGGAAAACGCCATTGAGCGGGCCACCATCCTTTGCGACAACGACCTGATCACTCCGTCCCTGCTGGACCTGGATGGCGAAGGTGGCGATGTAAACATTCCGGAATCCCTGGTCGACGGTAACAATGAACAGACCCTGTCGCGGGAAGCGGAATCAACCAGCGACCTGTCTCTTGAAGACTACTTCCAGCACTTTGTCCTGGAAAACCAGGACCGGATGAGCGAAACAGAACTTGCCCAGAAACTTGGCATCAGCCGCAAGTCACTGTGGGAACGGCGCCAGCGCCTTGGCATCCCCCGGAAGAAGAGTTCAGGCAACTGAGGGATGGATGTCGTGACACCCGGGTGTTACCGGGAAATGTGAACCCGCGCTCAGTTGTTACCTCGTGTTCCTCACGGTAACACCCCCGATCTGAAAAATGAGCGCTCAGTAACACTTCGGACTTATACGTACACGGACAGCAAGATTGCAAAATGCTAACTCACTGTTAATAAAGAAATTTAGAAAACTGGCACACGGACTGCACTCTTTATGGCGCACAACAACAAAAACAACAGTGACAACGCAGCGCCAACAACAAAAACAAAAAGCTGTAGAAGACGTTCGGTAACAAAAACAAAAACAGAACGTGAGCGAACTGAGTGTTTTGGGTACTTTGCTTTTTAGTGGTCCCACGGCACGTGCGGGTTGTAGATGTGGAGAAGAATCGTCGCTCAGACGGCACTACATTTACTCAAGGCCTGCCCGGTGTCTCTGACCGCTCTGTGTATTCAAAGCTTTCCGTTTGCACTACTGAAGTCCCTGTATTTGGGGATTGACAGTGGGGTAGAAAAACGAAGAAAAATCCCGGTAAAAACAAAAACAATGCAGATCGTCAACGCTTTCAGGGCGGGTTCGTGAAAACGGATCCGCCTTTTGATTATCTGGCCCAACGGTTTTCCAGCCTGGCCACATTCGTCCCTCCGCAAGCAGTTTTCGCCGGCTTATGGCGCCAGACATGTGCAAATCCCGCCCAAACCGTTAAACTCTCGCTTTTGCTCACCGCAATAACGGAATTCAATGCTTAAACGACTATTGTCATACGTATCAGGAAACGGGAAGAAGAAACCCCGTACCTACCAGCGCCGGGAAATCCCCCGGGACCAGCATAATGTCTCCCGCTCGGCCATCAGCGAGCCGGCCAAAAAGGTGCTTAGCCGCCTGAACAATGCCGGCTACGAGGCTTACCTGGTGGGAGGTGGTGTTCGCGACATTCTGCTGGGCGGCA
>CAZFPG010000543.1:0-2272 GCA_964521055.1 uncultured Marinobacter sp. | reverse complement strand
TCTCGCCGGTCAAATGGTTCAGCGCCTATGCTGGCTACAACAACCACTCACTGGATCGTGATGGTGCCGACTTTGATGACGTGAGTACCGTACTGGTGGGGGGTATCCTCAAGTTCTGACCCGATGTGCGTCGTGTTGTCCCGCCTGTTAGCCGAGTAGTACAGGCGTTGCCGCACCACCCCAATGGTGCGGCCTTTTTTATTTTTGCAGGGCCAACTATTTCCTGTCCGTTGCCATGTTCGTGCGCATAGAAGCGAAGCGCAGCCATGCGGTGCGGCTTGACGATGACGATGCACCGGGCCTCAAGGAGGTGCTCAAGGATGGCTGGCACTTCCTGTTGCCTCTTGTGGTGCTGGTGGCGGCGTTGATCTACGGCTTCACCCCGACCTATGCGGCGGGTATTGCAATCCTGTCGGTGATTATCTCTTCCTGGCTATCCAAACACCCCATGGGGTGGCGTGACATTCTTGACGCGCTTGCCCTGGGAAGCCGGAACATAATGACCACGGCCATACTGCTTATCACGGTGGGGCTGATTGTGATGGTGGTGTCCACGACCGGTGTCGGTAACACCTTCTCGCTGATGATCGCTGACTGGGCGGGCGGTAGCCTGTTGATTTCCATTGCCCTGGTCGCGCTGGCCTCCCTGATTCTTGGCATGGGGCTGCCGGTAACCGCCGCCTACATCGTGCTCGCAACGCTTTCCGCGCCGGCCCTGTACATGCTGATTGCCCAGGGGCAGTTGCTGGACCTGATGGTTGCCGGAAACCTGCCGGAGCAGGCGCGGGCCATCTTCATGCTGGCGGCTCCGGATAAGGTGAATATGCTGGAAGCGCCCATGAGCATGGAGGCGGCCCGGCAACTTCTGGCGGTTGTGCCCGAGACGTTCAATACCCAACTGTTTGAGCTGGCGTTGTCTCCCGCCACCCTGGCCATGTCCCTGGTTGCGGCCCATATGATTGTTTTCTGGTTGTCCCAGGACTCCAACGTAACGCCCCCGGTGTGCCTGACGGCCTTTGCCGCCGCCGCGATTGCCGGCACCCCGCAGATGCGTACCGGGTTCACGGCCTGGAAACTGGCCAAGGGCCTTTACATCGTGCCGCTGCTGTTTGCCTATTCCCCCTTGATTACCGGGGATTTCACGGACATGCTCCGGGTGTTCTTTTTTGCCCTTTTTGGTATATACGCCATTATTGCGGGCCTGGAAGGGTATCTGGAGCATCGGTTGCCAGTGGCTGTCCGGGCCCTGATGTTCCCCATTGGCGCGCTGATGCTCTGGCCCCACGGCCAGGTATGGGTTGATGGGGCGGGGCTGGTCATCTTTGTACTGGTGATGGTCTGGAGCAGTCGCCAAGGCCGCCAGGTGGCAACCGGAGTGACGGTGTGAGAGGAAGGGCGGGATGAGCCTGATGGAAATACTGGCACTGTTTGCCCTCGGGGGCATTGCCGGCTTTATCAACGTGCTCTCGGCCGGTGGCTCGATGCTCACCCTGCCGTTATTGATGTTCCTCGGGCTGCCGCCCCAGGTTGCCAATGGCACCAACCGGGTCGCCATCACCCTTCAGAGCCTGACGGCGGTGGGCAGTTTCCATCGCATGGGGCATGGCAACCTGATGATCAGCCTGCATCTGGCTGTGCCTGCTGTCATGGGTGCGCTGTTGGGCGCCTGGGTGGCAACCTGGGTGCCCGACGCCGTCTTCGAGTTCGTGCTGGTGGTTGCCATGATCGGTGCCTCGGTGTTCATGCTGCTGCCGCAGCCGACGTTGGATACCCGGCCGTTGACAACGGACCGGCTGGGGCCGGTCATCTACCTGTCCATGTTCCTGATCGGCTGCTACGGCGGTTTTATCCAGGTGGGGGTTGGTGCGCTTTTTCTGGTGGTGCTCTATCGCATGCTGCGTATCGACCTCCGCCAGGTTAATGTGTTCAAGGTCTCCGTTATCCTGCTGTACACATTGCCGGCGCTGATGGTCTTTGCCTTTAATGGCCAGGTGCGCTGGGTCTTGGGGCTGACACTGGCTGCGGGAAATATCCTGGGGGCAGTTGTTGCGGTCAGGGTAAACCTGAGCCGGCAGGGAGCCCAGTGGGTGAAGTGGGTTACCCTGGTGATGGCGGCGGCGATACTGGTGAGGCTGGTTGTCTACCGATAGGCCCGTAAAAAACCGGTTCCTCGCACTTTACCGGGAAACTCTGTTTTCATCTTGTTGGGTGAACCACCTGTGGACTCCGGATTCTGGTTTTGATAGTGTCTTTCGCTGTAAAGCTAAAAGGA
>CAZFPG010000542.1:0-2272 GCA_964521055.1 uncultured Marinobacter sp. | reverse complement strand
GCCAACTGAACCCCAAATACCAAAACCCCAAGCCCATCCCCCATCAGGTTCACCCGGGGAGCTGATGCCAAGCCCTGCCGGAAATGCCCGACCAGTCGGCCAATTTCCTGCTGGGCCAATGGCGGCGGAACCAACGTTATGCCGGCACGGCCGGTGGTGGCCGGTTCCAGTTTCAGGCCGGTGTCGGTTTCCTCAACCGGGCTGAGGGCGGCAGCCACGCGTTTACCGATTTCACGGTGCTCTTCGCGGGTAGCCTTGAATTCAGCCACCAATCCCTGGGCTTTTTCGGAAAGATGGCCATGGGTGGATTTGGCAACATCGTGCTGGTTCTGAAGCTGTTTCATCCGTTGATCCAGCTGCAGCATCTGCCTGAGGTTGTCCCGGAAGGTCGCCAACTCGCTTGCCGAGGCAAAGCGGAATTCCGCCTTGCCCTGATCTATGGCGTCCAGCATGCGCCGCTTGAAAAAATACGGCAGGTCCCGGAACAGATCATCCAGTTCCGGTAGGGCCTGGCTGTCGATGGCTTTGTAGAGCTCACCAACAGCGCGCCCCTTGGCCCGGGCAATAGCCGGAGCGAGGGTGTCCCCCACCCCCTCCGCTTTTTGTTGGATTTGCTGCGAGTAGTGGGAATAATCCGGAAGCTTGCCCCGCTCTGCCGCTTTTACCCGCTGGATCCACTCCGCCGCCTTGGTAACCACGGCGTAGCCAGCGGAGCCAACCGCCACATAGGTTTTGGCCAGTTCACCGTCTTCGGAGCGGTCATTCTTTGGCAGCGTCTGGAACAGGGGGAGACTGTATTGGGGGTTCTGTTCCAGCCACTCCAGCACGCCGTCACTCGCCTCGTCGGAACGGCAGATGTCTTTCCGGCAGGCGTACTCCAGGTCCAGCGCCGCCTCGATCTGCACTTCGTCTTCCGGGTCAAAATACCACGCGGCCTGGTGATAGCGGTTGTCTGTCAGCAGTTGAATACGATCGCTGGTTATATCCGTCAGCAGTGACTGCCAGCGGGCCAGCTTCTCACGCTGACCGGCCATGTACTGGTCCATGTCCTCACGGTCGATCAGGTCGTTGATTCCACGGTGGCCAAAACCTCGCCCTTCCAGAGCCGCCTTCAGATTATCGCGATGCGCCTTCTCCAAGGCGACAATGCCTTCTATGTGGGAGTCCACAAAATCCGGCCTGGCCCCTTCCATGGCTTGTCGCAGGTACCACTCGTCCACCGCTCTCTGCATTTTGGGAAGGATGCCGTAGGCGTTGGTCCGGTTGGCTGTACTCCGGATCTCTTCAACCCTTGATTTAACGTCAGGGGGAAGCGACGCATCATTGGGGCCAGGTCTCGTTTCATCCTCGAGTTGTCTCAATGCTGCCAGCAATGCGGACTGGGTGTTTGAACGGTCGCTTTCCGGCATGGCTTCCAGGTCCTGCCCCATGGAGACAATGGCAGGGTGGTCCGAATTGGCCACCATGGCATCCAGTCCCTGTTCGTCCAGCAGGGTCATGGACTCAATCAGTGTGCCAAGAAAATAGTCTCGCTCGTCGTCTCCCTCACTTGTCCAGCTTTCGATCCAGCCCACCACATCGTCCTGGTGCTGGGCAAGGTCCAGCATTACGCCCACGTCGTCCCTCAGGACAAGGCAGAGGCAATTGGAAACATCGTCGATGGACTGCTGCTTGATCAGCTTGCCGAACCGGCTCTTGTGGTAATAAGGCTGGTTCTCCCAGTGGTAGGATTCACCTTCCTGCGGGTGGGCGCCTTCGGGGGACTCCGGGGTGCCGTCTTCGGAAAATTCGGCCACCCATTCCCTGGCCTGGTCCGGGGTAAGCAGGTATTCACCGCCGCTCAGTGGCGAGGCACTGGCCAGGTTGACTCTCTGCAGCAGCGCATCACGCTCTTGTGGGTCGTCCAGTACCTGTGCTTTCTTGCGGGCTGTCCATGCCAGTTCCGAGAAGGCAACGTACAGCGTATGGGATACCGGGTATTCCAGCTTGCCGTCGTTGTGGCCCGTCAGTTCGCCGTTTTCATGCAGGTACTCGTGGAGTTCCCCGGTATCCGCGTCCAGTACATAAAGGTAGCCATGTCTCAAGAGGCGGTAGCCAAGGGGGCGGGAAGTCAGTGAGTAAGGGTAGCCGGGGTCTGTATCAGCGGGCGCAACTTCCACCCGGCCATACCGAATGGGCAGCAGGTGCACGGTTTGCAGTAGTGGGCATGAAGCGGGCTCATCAATGGGGGTGCCTGGCTGTTCCCAGCACAAAAGATCGTTGCTTGTCCGGT
>CAZFPG010000541.1:0-2272 GCA_964521055.1 uncultured Marinobacter sp. | reverse complement strand
CCGTCGTGTATTCATCGCTGGCGGTACTGGGGCTGGATTTTGTGCTTACCGCCGTCATGTTTGGCGACTTCTGATCGCGGTATACTGAAACATCTGAACACAGGGGGCCGTCATGGCACAGAGAACAACAGAAGTCATTGTGGGGCTGTTCATGATTGCCGGCATCGCGGCGATGATGTTTCTGGCGCTGCAGGTCAGCGGGCTTACGCCAAAGGCCCCGGAGAGTTCGTATACGCTCTATGCCAATTTTAACGACGCCGGCGGCCTGACACCCAGGGCCAAGGTGTCCATGGCCGGGGTAACCGTTGGCAGCATCCGGGAGATTACGCTCGACCGGGAAACCTTCCAGGCGCGGGTGGTCATTGACGTGAACAAAAGCGTGGACAATATTCCCGCGGACAGCTCCGCAGTAATACGTACATCCGGCCTGCTTGGTGAGCAGTACATTGATATCTCGGTGGGCGGCGACATGGAGTCGCTTGGGGACGGGGACGCCTTTTACTCCACCCAGTCCGCCATGAACATCGAACGAATGATATCCAACTTTGCCTCCGGGCAGTAAAACGAAAGCAAGTGGTTTACAGGAGATAACCATGGTTCTGATAAGACGCAGCCTATTGCTCGTTGCATTGTTAATGACTGCTCTGGCGCTCCCGGCCCATGCCAGCCCCGAGGAAGATCTGCGCGAGTATGTGGATGAGAATACCCAGCGGCTTGTCGACAAGCTCCACGATGAGAAAGGGTTGTACGAAGAAGATCCGCAGGCATTCTACAAGAGCATGGATGAGGAGCTTAGGGACTTCGTCGATTTCCGCAGGATTGCAGCCCGGGTAATGGGTCGCTACGCGCGGCAGACGTCACCGGACCAACGTGACGAATTCGTGGACAAGTTCAAGCGCAGCCTCTTTGATAGCTATGCCCAGGCCCTGGTGAGTGCTGACGACTTTACCATCGAGGTGAAGGACGCCACGATCAATCCCAATAATGACCGGCGGGCCTCGGTTCGCATGGAAGTGGTCAGCGACTCCGGCAACCGCTATCCGGTCACCTATTCCATGTACCAGACGGACGAGGGCCGGTGGATGATGGAAAACGTGATTGTTGAAGGCATCAACATTGGCCTGGCATTCCGTGATCGTTTCAGCCAGGAGATGGAGAAGAATGGCGGCAAAATCGAGGCTGTAATCGACGGTTGGGGTGATGCTGTTGAATCCCTGAACCTGGAAGATGAAGTCGACAAATCATGATGCCGGAACAGGCAGTCGTGACCCTTGAGAATGACAGGCTGACGGTTAGCGGTGATATCGACCCGCTGGCCGTTGTTGCCCTCAGGAAAGAGGGCGAACGGCTCATCCTGGACAGCAAGGCGGATCTTGTTGTTGACTTGACTGCAATGGGCACCGCACACAGTGTGGTGCTTTCCCTTCTGCTTTGTTGGCAGCGCCTGGCCCGTGGACGTAGCCAGAATCTTTATTTCACGGGGGTCGGCGAGCGTCTGGGCTCGCTTGCGGCCCTGAGCGGCCTTGATGACCAGTTGCCGGGCTTCCCGGCGCAGACATCCTCTGAAAACCAGCTCCAGAGCTGACCCGGACGCCATAATTGGTTACAATCTCGCCCCTGATTCAAAAACGCCCGAGGATTTTTTATGGAAGCCACTGAAGTTGCCGAACTGGTCAAAGAGGCGCTGCCTGATTGTGAAGTCCAGGTGCAGGTTGACGGCAATCATTACCTCGTCGTTGTGGTGGGTGACGTTTTTGAAGGGTTGCCGACCATCAAGCGGCAGCAGCTGATCAACAAGGCGCTTTTCCAGCACATTCTCGACGGCACCATTCACGCCCTGCACCCGAAAGCCTTTACCCCGGCTGAGTGGGCCGCGCGCCAGGGCTGATACGCCCGCAAACAACAGGACTTAATTGTGGATAAACTTCTGATCAGGGGCCGCAAGCCTCTTGACGGCGAAATCCGGATCTCCGGCGCCAAGAACGCGGCGCTCCCGATTCTGGCGGCTACCCTGCTGGCGGACGAACCAGTGACTGTGGGCAACCTGCCGCACCTGAACGACATCACGACCATGATCGAGTTGCTTGGCCGCATGGGTGTTGAGTTGATGATCGACGAGAAGATGAGCGTTGAAGTTCACGCCAACACCATCAAGCAGTTCCACGCGCCTTACGAGCTGGTGAAAACCATGCGTGCGTCGATTCTGGTGCTTGGCCCGTTGGTGGCGCACTTCGGCGAGGCAGAAGTCTCCCTGCCCGGTGGTTGTGCCATC
>CAZFPG010000540.1:0-2272 GCA_964521055.1 uncultured Marinobacter sp. | reverse complement strand
CTCGCGCCGGGACCAGTCGAGACAGAAATGTGGGCAAAACTCACAGATAGCAAAGGACCGTCCGCTAGCTCAACGGTTCCCCTGGGCAGGTACGGAACACCGGAAGACATTGCGCAGGCTGCATTGTTCCTGTGCTCCCCTGCCTCAAACTGGATCACTGGCACATCCCTGGATGTCAGTGGCGGAATGTGGATGGACTAAGGGAGAACAACATGAAACAGACAGTTCCGGTCATCGGATTTATCGGTCTCGGCGTGATGGGTGGCGCAATGTGCCGCAACGTCGCTCTCAAGCATGAAGGCGAAGTGATTGCGTTCGATATGCAGCCCGCTGCCTTCGAGAATTTAAAAGGCACTAAGGCAAAAAAGGCAGAAAGCATATCAAGTATTGCGGAAACCGCAGACATCGTTTTCCTCTCCCTTCCGGGCGGGCCGCAGGTTGAAGAGGTTTGCCTGGGGCAGAACGGTCTCACAAGCGGTAAAACTTCGCCTTCCATTATTGTCGATCTGAGTACGACCACGGTAGATACTGCCCGCTCCGTTGCTTCTCGACTGAAAGAGCTTGGCATTTCTTTTTCTGACGCCCCCGTCGCCAGAACCAGAGAAGCAGCTCAACGGGGCGAGCTCAGCATCATGGTAGGTGCCGAGCCAGACCTTTTTGCGCAGCTTGATCCACTGCTTCATTACATGGGATCTGATGTAACCCATTGCGGTGAGGTTGGATGTGGACAAGTGGTCAAGCTGGCAAACAACGCTCTTGTATTCGAAAACACCATGGCATTGGCCGAGATGATGGTTGTTAGCGAGCGCGCAGGGGTGGACCCGAAGGTTCTCCTGGATGCCGTCTCCAAGGGGTCCGGTGACAGCTTTGCTCTCCGCAATCATGGGCGCAAGTCACTACTGCCCCGTGAGTTTCCAGAGAAGTCCTTTCCTCCTGAATACGCCCTTAAAGACCTCGGCTACATGCTGGAGCTGGCGTCACAGATGGGTGTTTCAGCCCACGTCACGCAACTTGCCGAGCGTTATTATCGAGCGACTGCCGACAACGGGTGGAAGGGACGTTATTACCCCGCAGTCATTGAGGTCATTGATCGCAACATCAGTATTGAGTAGCACAATGATGCACAGCTGACTCCGATGGTCGTCCCTTTTTTCACAGGGGGATGCCGGAAAGCCCAGAGAGGGGAGTTGAAGATGAAAAACATAAAGCTTGAAGGCAGGTTGCTGACACAAGGCCTGGAGTTCCCTGAGGGGCCGATAGCAATGGATGATGGAAGTGTCATCGTCGTCGAGATTCAAGGTGCCAGGCTAACACGCGTGCTCCCGAATGGAGACCGTAAAACCATAGCAGACCTGGGCGGCGGCCCAAACGGTGCAGCCATGGGACCAGATGGCTACTGTTATGTCTGCAACAACGGTGGATTCAGTTGGCGAACCGACAATGGCTACACTCGCCCGACAGGCGCTGCAAAAGACTATGAAGGCGGCTCGATTCAACGGGTGGATATTTCATCCGGCAAGGTCGAAACCCTCTTCACTCATTGTGAAGGGGTTCCACTCCATGGCCCGAACGATATTGTTGTCGATAATCACGGTGGCTTGTGGTTCACGGATTTTGGCAAAAAATTCGACGACCGAATCATGCTCGGTTTTCTCTATTACGCCCACCTGGACGGCAGTGAAATCCGGTGTGCAGCCAAGCATTTGCTAACTCCCAACGGAGTCGGGATTTCTCCTGATGGCCAAACGCTTTATGCATCAGAAACAGAAACCAGTCGGCTCTGGTCATACCCGATCAAGGCCCCCGGAGAACTCGAACTGGCACCCTGGCCATCACCCAATGGCGGAGAACTGGTCAACGGTCTTCCCGGGTATCAGCGCTTTGATTCCCTTGCGGTTGAAGAGTGCGGAAACATCTGTGTCGCTACCCTGGTAAACGGTGGCATCAGCGTTATTTCGCCGACAGGAGAGCTTCTGGAGTTCTACGAAGCCCCTGAAGGCTACTGCACCAATATCTGTTTTGGTGGGCCAGACATGAAGACCGCCTACATCACCCTCTCGGGCTATGGGCAATTGCTCGAAGTTCCATGGCCGCGCCCAGGGCTAAAACTTAACGCTTAAGACCCAATTATCGACTCAAAGTCGATACAAGAGATTGACTCGCAAAATCGAAGAATGCATTATGCATTATATATCAAAATAAAGAAGCTAGGAGAAGCAACGTGACCACAGATACCACCAAGAGCAGTTATGGATCGGCACCGGCCGAAGGC
>CAZFPG010000539.1:0-2273 GCA_964521055.1 uncultured Marinobacter sp. | reverse complement strand
TTCACTGGCTGCCCACCCATGCCGAGAACAACTGGCAGCTGACTGCGGAAGAACTGGACATCATCTGCCGCGATGATCCGTCCCGCCCGCGAATACTGATCATGAACTACCCGTCCAACCCCACCGGGTGCACCTATACCGATGACCAATTGCTGGCCATCGCCAACGTAGCCCGGAAGTACAAGCTGATCCTGTTGTCTGACGAGATCTATGGCGAGGTGCACTTTGAGGGAAGGCACAAGTCGATCGCCCGCTATTATCCCGAAGGTACCATCATCAGCACCGGCCTGAGCAAGTGGGCGGGCGCCGGAGGCTGGCGCCTGGGCACCTTCATCTTCCCGCCGGAATTGCGACCGCTTCAGGACGCCATGGCGATCATCGCCAGCGAAACCTATACGGCGACCAGCGCACCCATCCAGCACGCTGCCATTGCCGCGTTTACCGGTGGCGATGATCTGGACGAGTATCTGAAGCAGTCCCGGCGAATCCTGAAGGTCGTCGGTGAATACCTGCACCGACGGATAACGGCAATGGGCGCCGTGGTTCAGAAACCCGAGGGAGCCTTCTACCTGTTTCCGGATTTCTCCAATTTCCGCGAAGGCCTTGCACGCAGGGATATCAAGACCAGTCAGGCACTGTGCCAGTCCCTGCTGGAAGATACCGGCGTAGCCATTCTGCCGGCCAGTGACTTCGGCTTCGTCCCGGACCATCTGGCTGCACGCCTTGCGTTTGTGGACTTTGACGGAGCCGAGGCCCTGAAGCTGGCCGGCAACGACTATGCCGATCAGGTTCTGGACGACAACTTCGTCAACCAGGCCTGCCCTCGACTGGTAAAAGCCATGGATAAGATGGAGCAGTGGCTTACCGGCCTGTAACCGGATCATGCTAGACTGGCGCCCTCATTTAATGATCGGAGGGCGCCACCTTGTCTGACCCGGAAGCCATCGCCACCATTGCGGATTTTACCCAGGAGCTGGCCCTGAGGGCCGGCGAACTGGTCAAGCGTGAGCGCGACGAAAACACCCTGCGAACAAACTACAAGCAGCAGACGGAACTGGTCACCCACGCCGATGTGATGGCGGACGAAATGATCACAGGCGCCATTCGCCAGCGTTTTCCGGATCACCGTATCCTCTCCGAAGAAACCATGCCGGACCTGAGCCAGGCGGAACAGCTGGACACCCCGCTATGGATCATCGATCCCATCGACGGCACCGTGAACTATGCCTACGGCCACCCCCAGGTAGCGGTTTCCATTGCCTACGCTGAGAAAGGCCGCGTGCAGGCAGGTGTGGTACATGCACCGTTCTCCGGTGAAACCTTCCGCGCCGTGCGCGGCGGCGGCGCCACGCTGAATGGCAATCCCATACAACACAGTGCCGCCACGATGCTCCGGGACTCTCTGTTCGCCACCGGTTTCCCCTACACCAAGGACAGCCTGGAACCCCTGCTCCGACGCCTGGACGCCATGATCCACCAATGCCGGGACCTGCGCCGCATCGGTTCCGCGGCACTGGATATCTGCTGGGTGGCCTGTGGCAGGCTGGACATCTACTACGAAAACGTCAGCCCCTGGGATTTTGCCGCTGCACGGCTGATCGCCCTGGAAGCGGGCGCGACGGCGGGGCATTTCGGTGAAGTTCCGGATGGTTACCCGGCTGACCTGTGGGGGCGTGATATTCTGATATCGGCACCGGCGATCTGGGAGCCGGTGCGGGAGATTCTGCGCAAGGCGTCTGGCTACGAGTGAGCCGCCCAGACGGCCTCGGACACCAGGCCCCAGGCCTCTTCAAAATCGTTGGAGGGTAGCCGGGAAAACGAAGACCGGATAAACCGCTGTACCCTGCCCTCAACAAACACCAGCACAAAATCCGCCCCCCGGGCGGAGCTGGTTCTGGGCCGCAGCCCCTGACGGATCTCGCCTTCTTTTAGCGCTTGGCGCACCTGGGTTTCCAGTCGCTCGAAGAACTGTGAGGCGCGCTTGCGCAAGGCGTCGTGTTCCCCCATCAGCGCGTCGCCGGTCAGCACCGTGCACAGCCCCGGGTTACGTTCGGCAAACACCAACACCAGATGCACCAGCTGCTGCAGACGAACCCGAACGTCTTCCTGTTCCTGCAGGATCACCTGGCAGCGGGAAAACACAGCCTCTTCTGCAAATTCAATCAGCGCCTCAAACATTTTCCGTTTGCTGGGGAAGTGACGGTACAGCGCCGCCTCGGTAACCCCCACGGACTTGGCCAGGCCAGCGGTAGTAATTCGAGCTCCCGGATCTT
>CAZFPG010000538.1:0-2291 GCA_964521055.1 uncultured Marinobacter sp. | reverse complement strand
TCTCTTATTTCCAGGACGATGAGGCCTATTCTCCGAAGAGGAGTTCCTCAAGCGCGCCCGTGACTGCATGCGTTATGGTGCGGCCGTGGTGGTGATGGCGTTCGACGAGGACGGCCAGGCGGACACCTATGAACGCAAGACAGAGATCTGCAAGCGCTCCTATGACCTGCTCGTTGGCATCGGCTTCAATCCCGGGGACATCATTTTTGACCCCAACATCTTCGCCATTGCCACCGGCATCGAAGAGCACAACAACTACGCCGTGGATTTCATCAACGCCACCCGCTGGATCCGCGACAACCTGCCCCATGCCTCCATTTCCGGTGGCGTGAGCAACGTATCGTTCTCCTTCCGGGGCAACGATGCAGTACGTGAGGCCATCCATTCGGTGTTCCTGTACCACGCCATCAAAGCCGGTATGAACATGGGCATCGTGAATCCCGGCCAGCTGGTTATCTATGACGAAATCGACCCGGAACTGAAAGAACTGGTCGAGGATGTTGTACTCAACCGTCGTGAAGACTCTACCGATCGCCTGCTGGAAATTGCCGAGCGCTATCGCAGCAAAGGTGGAAAGGCCCAGGAAGAGGACCTGGCCTGGCGCGAATGGCCGGTGGAAAAGCGGGTGGAGCACGCCCTGGTCAAGGGCATTACCAGCTACATCATTGACGACACAGAAGCCTGCCGCCAGCGCGCCACGCACCCCATCGAGGTCATTGAAGGCCCGTTGATGGACGGTATGAACGTGGTCGGTGACCTGTTCGGTGATGGCAAGATGTTCCTGCCCCAGGTGGTCAAGAGTGCCCGGGTAATGAAGCAGGCGGTTGCGCACCTGATTCCGTACATCGAAGCCGAAAAAACCGAGGAACAGAAAGCCAAGGGCAAGATCCTGATGGCGACCGTCAAGGGCGATGTGCACGATATCGGCAAGAACATCGTGGGCGTGGTGCTGCAGTGTAATAACTACGAGGTCATCGACATGGGCGTGATGGTGCCCTGCGACAAGATTCTCGAGACCGCGAAAAAAGAGAACGTGGACATCATCGGCCTGAGTGGTCTGATTACACCGTCGCTGGACGAGATGGTACATGTGGCAAAGGAAATGCAACGGCTTGATTTCCATATCCCGCTGATGATTGGCGGTGCCACCACATCGAAGGCCCACACGGCGGTAAAGATTGAGCAGCAATACAAAAATGACATCGCACTGTACGTGTCTGATGCCTCCCGCTGCGTTAACGTGGCGTCCCAGTTGCTCAGCAAGACCGCAAAACCTGCCCTGGTGGACGCGGCACGTACCGAGTACCACGACATTCGTGAACGCCGGAAGAACCGCGGCGAGCGCACCAAGCTGGTTTCCCTGAAGGAAGCCCGCGATCGCGCTCCAGACATCGACTTTGACAGCTATGAGCCACCGAAGCCGGCTTTTACCGGTGTCAGATCCTTCGAAACCTACGATCTGGAAAAGCTGCTTGATTACGTCGACTGGACACCTTTCTTTATTTCCTGGGACATATCCGGCAAGTACCCGGCCATATTCGACGACCCCAAGCGGGGCGAGGCAGCGAAGACCCTGTTCGACGATGCCCAGAAGATTCTGCGGCAAATGATTGATGAAAAAAGGGTTTCAGCAAAAGCAGCCATAGGGTTCTGGCCGGCCAATCGCCGGGGCGACGATATTGTACTCTACACCGACGAAAGCCGTCGGGCCGAACTGACCACCCTGCACCACCTGCGCCAGCAGGACGACAAGGCACCAGGCAAGCCGATGATGGCATTGTCGGATTTCGTGGCACCGGAGGGTGAAGGACCTTGCGATTACGTCGGCGGCTTCGCGGTGACCACTGGTATCGGTGCTGAGGAATTCTCACTGGAATTCAAGGATCGCAACGACGACTACAACGCCATTATGGTGAAGGCCCTTGCAGACCGTCTGGCGGAAGCCTTTGCGGAGCATCTGCACGAACGTGTCAGGAAGGAATTCTGGGGGTATGCGGAAGACGAAGCCCTCAGGAACGAGGACCTGATTCGCGAGCGCTACCAGGGCATCCGCCCGGCGCCCGGTTATCCGGCCTGCCCGGACCACACCGAGAAAGCCACGCTGTTTGACCTGTTGAATGCTCCGGAGAACGCGGGCCTGGAGCTCACTGAAAGCTTCGCCATGTTCCCCACGGCTGCGGTATCAGGGTGGTACTTTTCCCATCCGGAATCCAAGTACTTCGCGGTAGGCAAGATTGGCGCGGACCAGGTAGAAGACTATGCTGAGCGCAAGGGAATATCCAAGGCCGAGG
>CAZFPG010000537.1:0-2294 GCA_964521055.1 uncultured Marinobacter sp. | reverse complement strand
GCCCATGTGAGAGTAGGTCATCGTCAGGCTCCTAATACAAAACCCCAGTACCGTATGGTACTGGGGTTTTTTATTTGCATTCGAAAAATCTTATTGCCGGCTTACTTCTAGAAGCTCCACGAGGCCACCCACAATATCCTGCATCACTGCCAATTGCCCGTTGAAGCTATCAAGTACCACTGACAGGTCGCGTAGCTCCAGGCCGAAGAACAGAGCGACTCCCGAAAGGCCAGCAACACTGCCCAATGCCAGCCAGTTGAGGCGCCTTTGCTGTTTGTCGAGGCTCTCCTGATGCATGGCTTCCATACGGGCCAGATTCTGACGCAGGTGCTTGAGCTCGTCGTGAGTCTCCTCGTAGGCAACCTCCAGGGTGGCTAACCGCCCTGTCAGGCGTCGAGCATAGCTTTGTTCGATGACGTCCCCGGCTGTGTTGTCAATTGTGGTCAGGTTTGGCACAGCCGAGACATCCTCAAGGATCGCTTCGATGGTAGTGATGAGCTGGTCCCGGTCGACCTGCTTTCCAATGACACCGGCGGCGCCACGGACCTTGGCATCCTGCCGGTAGCGTTCTGCACCCTGTGAAGTGTACATAAAAACAGGAATGTGCCGCAGATCGGGGTCCGCCTTGATAACCTCCAGGGCTTCAAAGCCATTCATCCCCGGCAATAGGTGGTCGAGAAAAACCAGATCGAAGGCTTGCTCGCGGAGTTTTTCGATACCCTCCTCTGCAGTGGCGACGCCCTGCGAGGTGAGGTCGGCACGTTCCAAGAGTCGGGCCAGAATGATGCGTGCTGTCGATGAGTCATCGACGATTAATGCATGACCTCGAGCCATGAATTGTCTTCCTGAAGTATTGGTTGTTATCTATCATGGCAGCCAGATCTCGAATACGCCGCCGCCAAGGGGGCCGTCATTGTGTAGTTTGATAAATCCATGCCGCCCCTGGTTGCTATGCAACTGGGCGACTGACGATGCGAAGAACAACCCCAGGCTGGTGCTTCCAGTGTTGAAGTCCAGGGATTTGAAGCTGGGAGTTCCATTGTGTTGCATGCTTTCCGGATAACCATCACCGTCGTCCGCAACTCCAATAACCAGAAAACCCTTCTGCTCTGAGGCAGTGAGTTTGATCCTGCTCTTGGTGTAACGAATGGCGTTGTTAATGGTGTTGTTCAGCACGCCGGTCAGCAGGTCTTCATCGAAGAACCCATTAATGTCACCGGCTTCTATCGCGAGCTTGATGCCCAGGCCGTCGAGAAGGGGTGTGTGTCGGGCCATATGCTCGGAAAGAAAGTCGGGGACGAAGTGCTCCTCGATGTGGGCCGACAGGTTGTTTTCACCAAGCCGGTAGATACCAAGCAGTTGCACCAGGTCGTTGTGCATACGCTCAGCTTCGTACTGCAGGGTATTGAAACGTGACGACTCGCCAATGGACTGTGCCTGTTCCTGGCGTAGCTCATCCAGAGAATTGAGCAGCATGCCCAGGGAGTTCTTCATATCGTGAACCGCTGATGCCAGTACCATAGAGAAATCGATACTTTGAGATTCCCGGAATTCGACAGGAGTATCGTGGTCTTTGGTGCTCATGACATCATCCCTTTCAGTTTTTTATGCAAGGACATCAGGCGTCGATACTGCCGATGTTGCTCCGGCAATCCCGAGAGCTTGGCGAGGTATTTCTCACAACGCTTCAACAAATCGCGATTGTCAGGTGTTTCCTGGTACTTCTTCATCAGTACCTGCACCAGGTTGAGGTTGAGAGAGGCGTGAGAGGGCACTATTTCGAGGGCCTGGCTGAACGTTGCGGCGGCCTCGTCAAGCTTTCCTGCCTCAAATGCCTTGATGCCATCCCGGTTCAGGGATCTGGCCTGCAGTTTTTGCCGGAACCCTACCGGCTCATCGAGCAGGTTCTCGATCTTCTGCAGTAACGTCGGATTATCGTGGCAGCGGTTGGCCAGGGCTGTAAGAAGGGCTTTTGCTTCTTCGTCCCGGCCCAGCCTGAACAACGTCTTGGCATAATCCAGGCCGGCCTCCGGATCCATGAGCTCCGGATCGCCCAGCTCCTCGGCAACACTCTCGATAGCCTTCTGAGCTTCGCTCATTCTGCCCTGACCTGCATGAACCCGAGACTGCACAATGCGGCTCCGGACCTTGATGTCTTCCTGATCCGCGAACCGTTTTTCCATACGCCGCAAGACGTTGAGAGCTTCGTCGGCATGGGTTGAACCATCGTCTGAATTATCGCCTTCGCTGAGATCCGACAGTGACTGGCCCAATGCCAGGTAATGCTCGGAGCT
>CAZFPG010000536.1:0-2307 GCA_964521055.1 uncultured Marinobacter sp. | reverse complement strand
TTCGATGTCGGTTTCACCTTGTTGATGGCCCCCATCTGGATTCCTGTGGGTCTGGCCACTGCTCTCGCCACTCGTCACGGCTGCCATCAGACACTTCATCCCCCGCCCACTCGCAATGGTCAAAGGAGAGGTCATTCTCATTGTTGCTATATACGAGCGTAGTCGTGTTGTGGAAGTTGTCTGCGAGAGACTGATGGAAGACAGAACAAGACTTCAGCCTCACATCCATTGCAAACTCATAGTCGTCTAATTCACCTTGCGTTATCTGGCCATTGTTTAGCTCTGGCGCCAACAACTCCGGCTGAATCATCCGGTACCACACATCAAACCGGGAATAGAAATCAAACACACCATCTCCGCTCCCAATATCCACCACTTCCGGGTCTTGCTCGCCGGTTTTGAGATATAGCCATTCCGGCTGGTTGTCTACAGTGCGGTACAGCTGGTTCGGCAGCAATTCAAGCCCGCCCTGGCAGAAGCCAAGGATGGCCGTAACGTCAGCAGCGTTCTTGCCCAGCAGGAATTTCGCTGGCACACCGGATTCGCCCGCCCGGAACTTCTTGTAGGTAGCCGGGCTACCATGGGTGGGCATGGCGCCGTGGATCACCGCCTCTACCTCGCCTTCCAGACCCGACATGGCAAACCCGGCACGGGAGGCATAGCCGCCCATGGAGTGGCTGATAACCAGGAACTTGACGTCTGCCGGCCCTATGCCGCGCTCATCCTCGTCCACGACCTGTTGGCGAAATTCCACCAGGCGCTCCGCCAAGCGCTCGCCGGCTGCCTCGTTACTCAACATCCAGTTATAGCCCACGGCGAACACCGGAAAGCGCAACCCCGGGTATAGCCGCGAAAGTGTTTGGCCCTTGTTCTCCAGGTGCTTCAGGAAAGGGCCGTAGCTGTCCCAGTGCACCTCGCCCCAGCCCTTGCGGCGCTTTTCCTCCACTTGCGAGGGTGGTACTGCAGTATAGATGCGGAAATAGTCGTCGGTACCCTCATCGATGTCCAGAAGGTCATCTTTCCGATCAACAATTGGTTTTCCCTCATCCCCGGTTTCGTCATTAACCAACAACTGTTTGCGCTTCACCGGCCCGGCAAACATAAAGTCGCTCACGCGGGGAACCACGCCAACGTATCGGCGAGCCGTGCGGCCTTTCTCAGCCCAGTTGTCGCCACGCTCTTTCACACCAACCCAGCGGCGCTGGAACCACTTGCCAACAGCTTCCCAGGTGCCGTCATCGCTGCTTCCCTGGGCCTCAGCCATTTCCTGCTCCCGCAGTGCCTTGGTTTCAATGGCCGCGCCGCTGGGGCCCTCGAAAGCGACACCAGCAGCGGGATCCCAAACAGATTCTCCATTTTGCCGGTTCTTCAGCCGCGTGCCCATAATGCCCGGCACGAATACCAGGGCCACGGCCCCGGGGCGGCATTTGCAATCCTCACTGCAGCTCATCCACGCTCTCCTTGTGTTGTTTCCGCTCCCTTGCCCATTCCAGTATCCGTTCCGCCCGGAACTGCTCCAACGCGCCGGAGGCCAGGTAGCCCTGCACCACCGGATGCTCCAGTGCGTCTGGCACGTAGTGCAGAGCCTCCAGGAACAGGGTAACCGCAGGCAGGCTGGTAAAACCGGCGTCGGCGGCCTGGCTTAGCCCGGCGTCCAGTTCGGCCTTGCATTCCGGCCAATCAGGTGGGGGTTTTGGCAGGTCCAGTAAGTGGCGGGCCAGGGCAAAGCGCCGCACGCGCTGTTGCTGGGCGGGCATGTGGTCGAGGTCCTCCTGTGTGAGTATCCAGCCCATGGTCAGCCCACCGTCACGGCTGGGTCGCCTTCAAGCACCACGCCACCGTGGGCGGTGGCGCTTCCCTGAAGAACAACGGGTGTACCGTTCACGGTCAGGCCCGGGGCGCCCTGCGCCAAGGTGTCCGGCCCGCCCACCTTGCAACTGCATTTGTGCCCTTGAAGGGCCACCGGTACACCATTAACGGTAAAACCCTGGTCACCTTCGCTGATGCCACCACCAACGTGGGGGGTGTTTCCTGCAAACATGGGGCACGCGTGGTAATGCCCTTTCAGTGATACGGGAATGCCCATCAGATTTCCTCCGTGAATAGCAGTGGACGATTGGTAAAGCCCGCGCCTTCCTCTGGCCGCTGCCAGAGCTGGTACTGATGCGGGTGGTTGTAGGGGTTCAGGTCTGCGTGAACCAACCGTTCGAACGGCGCCATGAAGTCATCACGGCGCTGCTGGGTACAATCCTCAAGATAGGGGAAAAGCACCCGGGGGTCGTACCAGCGAAAGCGGGTTGTCTCACC
>CAZFPG010000535.1:0-2322 GCA_964521055.1 uncultured Marinobacter sp. | reverse complement strand
CCCGATGTCCCGTGTCGATGAATTGATTGAAGTGGCCAGAATGATGGAAAACGGCATGGGGGTGCCCGAGCCGGGAAGCCTGTCACCGGATTCGTTCGGAACGGCGATAGGCGATTGGCGGGAACGGGCCCGAAAGGACGGCTCTAACACCAGCGCCTGGGACAACTTTGTTGGCACGAAACTGGAGCCTTTATGGAAGACGTGGATTGAGGACCAGCCCGTTCCGATGTACAAGAACTTCATGGACGGAGCCAGTAAAGCCGCGAAAGAATTCCAGGGCCGCAGTGGCCTCACCCAATCACAAAGGCGGTATCTCGACTATTTGCAGGCAGTAAACGACGGGGTTTACGAGCCGGATATCGACTACATCCATTCCCAGAACTGCGAAACCCGGGAAGTTTCCGGGTACGTCGCGCCGACCGTTGGTGCCGCGAGCGACCTGAACATCCAGGACGCAAACCTGTTGAGGATCTATGTGCTGTACGGGCACAAGCCATTTTTCGACTTGCCCGAGTCCTTCTACACCGCGATGGGATGGACAAGCCGGCTGACACCAATCGGCCAGGACGCGGTACCTTCATCCCTTCGTGATGAATACGCCGCCATTGTTGCGGCCGGGCGTATTCCGTTGATGGCCACTGCGTTGGTTCGCATGCAGAGCGAACTTCGGGAAAGCCCGCTGCAGGTCAGTCGAAACGACCCGTTTTTCCATTGGGATGGTTTGGGTGTGGAGTAACCAGTGGAGGACGAGGACAGGAAGAAGGTTTTTCCCCTGGTGAGCTCGCCTGCGGAAGCCCGCCGTTATGAAGCCGAAATCGTGCTACTACAGCGCATTGGTGTTGCACCGGGATTACCGCTATACCGCTACGACGGATTTACCCCCCAGGGTGAACGTTTTGTGGTTTACCGTGAAGTTGCAGGTCAGTCCCTCAGGGAATACCTGAATAATCACGAAAGGCCGGCACCCTGTTCCCGTCCCGATGAAGGCTGGCTGCGGTTTGTCCGCAGTTTGCTGGTGTGTGTGTGCTTTCTCCATGAGCGCCGGGCGCCCATTTTCCACGGTGATATCAGCGCGAATAACGTCATTGTGTCGCCAGAGGGATTGGCTGGGCTCACGGATTTTGGCGTTTCCCGTTCTCGGGGCCTGCCATTCCCCCTGCGCTTTCCCAGCAGGCAGAGCATCGCGGCTCCGCGATACATGAGCCCCGAGCAGGCCCGTGGCGGATATTGGGGGAGCGCCAGCGATATTTTCCAGGTGGGGCTGGTGGGGCTGGAGCTGATGCTGGGGGAGCCTGTCAACATGGGCTTGTCGGTGGAGGAAATCCTGGTGCGGTTGCGACAGCGCCAGGATTTCGCCCAGCAACTGGCTGGGCAGGTGCCCGGATTTTCCGGCAGTATCCTGTCCAGACTGCTCGATCCTGATCCCGCGCGCCGTCCCCGCGCTGGTGAGGCTCTGGCCAGGCTTTACCCAAAGAGTCCTTGATCCAGACGCGGCACCTTCACCATGCGCGTTACCTCAAATCAAAGATTTGCCTCCGCGTACTCCGCCAGTACCGACCTGGGTACACCCTGCAGGTGAATATGGCCGCCGTGGCGGAAGCTCTTGAAGCGTTCGGTCATGTAGGTCAGGCCAGAGCTGAGGGCGCTCAGGTAGGGGGTGTCGATCTGCGCCAGGTTGCCCAGGCAGATCACCTTGGAACCGTTGCCCGCGCGGGTGATGATGGTCTTGATCTGGTGGGGCGTCAGGTTCTGGGATTCATCGATGATGATCAGGCTGTGCTGGAAGCTGCGGCCGCGGATGTAGTTCATGGACTTGAAGTGCAATGGCACCTTGCTGAGGATGTAATCCACGCTGGCGGTCATGTTCTCGTCATCTTCGTGGAGCGCTTCCAGGTTGTCCACGATGGCGCCCAGCCAGGGCTCCATCTTTTCGGCCTCGGTGCCGGGCAGGAAGCCGATATCCTCGTCCAGCCCCTGGGTGCTGCGGGTGGCGATAATACGCATGTAGAGCTTGCTGGCAACCGTCATTTCGATGCAGGCGGCCAGGGCCAGGATGGTTTTACCGGAACCGGCGGAGCCGGTGAGGTTCACCAGGTGAATCTCCGGGTCCAGTAGCAGGTTCAGGGCGATGGCCTGATAGATATCCCGTGGCACCAGGCCCCAGACTTCCTCGTTCATCAGGTCGTGCTGGTGCAGGTCGCGAATGACAATCTTACCGTCACCGATATCGGATACCTTGCCCACAAAGCCCTGTTCGTCAATCACGAACTCGTTGATGGTCAGTTTGGCCAGGTCGCCCTCACGGCGCAGAAGATGTTCGGT
>CAZFPG010000534.1:0-2370 GCA_964521055.1 uncultured Marinobacter sp. | reverse complement strand
TGACCGCCAGACAGAAGATACGGCAGGTCAAGCTGACCGGCCGTGCACTGAAAACTGGTGACCGTATCCAGCGCCTGGGCGGAACCCTGATTGACCAGACCCGTGAAAGGCACCAGCAACTGGCCCGCAAGCAAGCCGAACACCTGATGAGCGCCGCCATAAACGCCACCAGCGACCTGGTGGTTGCAGTGGACCGGGAACTGAACCTGCTGCACTTCAACCGGGCCTTCAACCGCCAGTTCGAACTGACCTTTGGCCAGAAACCGGAACCTGGCAATAACCTCTCCACCCTTTTGCAGGACTACCCCAACGAGCGGCGACTGATTGAGCGTTTGTGGGCAAGGGCGTTTGAGCGCGACAGCTTTGTGGTGGAGATGCCCATGGCCCAGCAGCACCGGGAACTGCCCCTCTACGAGATCCATTACCAGCGCCTGACCAACGATCAGGGTGAAGTGATCGGTGCCGTACACGTTGCCCGCGATATCAGCGACCGGCTGCAGAACTCTTCCAGCAGCGAGTACCGGATCCAGCACGATCCGGTGACCGGCCTGATGAACCGCAAGGCGTTTCTGGCGCGCCTGCAACGTACCCTGGAACAGAAATCCCGGCGGGATGGCGGCAACAGCTTGCTGTACCTGGACCTGGACGGCTTTGATCACTTCAACGAGATCGCCGGCAGCGGCACCTGTGACCGCTACCTCCGTGAACTGGCTGGCAACCTGGGCGTCAAGGTCCGGCAGCGGGATGCGCTGGCAAGACTGGCGGGCGACACCTTTGCACTGCTGATAGAGAACTGTCCCGAGGCCCGCGCCCGCAAGATCGCCGACAGCATCCTCGAGCTGATTGAAGGTTTTGTCTTCCACTGGCAGGACAAACAACTGCAAACCACCGCGAGCGGCGGCCTGCTGTTCATCGACGACGATTCACCAGCCAACCCCGAACAACTGCTGACCCAGGCCGCCGACCTGTGCCACACCGCGAAAACCTCCGGTAGAAACCGCATCCACGCCGCCCAGGCCATGTCACAATCCATGGACGAAGGTGCTACCAATGTGGTTCTGGAACAGCTTCGGCAGGCACTCGACAACGGCAGGGTCCAGCTCGAGTTCCAGTCGCTGCGGCCGGTTGCCAGTGTCACCTGGGGCGACCATATTGAAATACTCACGCGGATTCCGGGCGAAACACCGGACAGCCCGCCCCTGACACCGGATGCCTTCCTGCCCGTCGCCGAACGGTTCGATCTTGCCAAACGCCTGGACCGCCAGGTCATCCGTCAAACCCTGGACTGGCTGGAACAACACCGCTTGCTGGAACCTCGCCTCAAGTACTGCGGGTTTAACCTGTCCCTGGCCAGCGTGCTGGACGACACCTTTGCCGACTTCATGGAGAACGCCCTCAAGGACTCGCCCTATACGCCGGAGTGTTTTTGCCTGGAAGTCCGCGAAGCCCACGCCACCCAGTACCCTGACGACGTGGCCGTACTCTGCGACGCCCTGCACCGCGTTGGTTGCCGGGTGGCTCTGGATGGCGCAGGGGCATCGGTAGAAAGCTACAGCCTGGCGGCGAAGCTGCCGGTGGACATCATCAAGCTGGATTACAAGATCATGCAGCACCTGAACGACGATCCAGTGCAGCAGGTGATGGTGGAAGCCCTGCACAAGATTGCGGAAGCCTCGGGCAAGGTGACCGTCGCCACCTTTATCGAGAACGACGACACCCTGCGCAAGGTACGCACCCTGGGGATCCACTATGGTCAGGGTTTCCGACTCTACCGGCCCCGCCCGCTGGAGGAGCTGACACCGGCAGAAGTCACCCTGACCACAGGGAAAATCGGTGGCTAGAGCGCCTTCCTCGCCCTTGCCACTGCAGCGCGAACCTGGCTTGGCGCCGTGCCACCAAGATGATCACGTGCCTGCACCGAACCCTCAAGTGTCAGCACATCGAACACATCCTCACCGATAACGTCGGAGAAACGCTTCAGCTCGTCGGTTGTCATTTCAGACAGGTCGCGGCCCTCAGCCACACCGAAGGCCACCGCCTTGCCCACAATCTCGTGGGCATCACGGAACGCCACCCCCTTCTTGACCAGGTAGTCCGCAAGGTCGGTGGCGGTTGAGAAGCCGCGCTTGGCCGCCACCCGCATATTGTCGGCTCTGGCTTCAATCGCCGGGATCATATCGGCGTAGGCCTTGAGGCAACCCTTGACGGTATCCACGGTGTCAAACAGGGGCTCCTTGTCCTCCTGATTGTCCTTGTTGTAGGCCAGCGGCTGGCTTTTCATCAGGGTCAGCAGGCTGATCAGGTGGCCATTCACGCGGCCGGTCTTGCCACGCACCAGCTCCGGCACATCCGGGTTTTTCTTCTGGGGCA
>CAZFPG010000533.1:0-2377 GCA_964521055.1 uncultured Marinobacter sp. | reverse complement strand
CGGCCGCGGAACCAAGGATACGAATCTGCATAACGGGAACTCCGGAAACAAAACGGCCAGCGCAACAGGGCTGGCCATCTTTTCTCAGCGGTTGGCGAAGTACATGGTGACTTCGAATCCGATCCGCAGGTCTTCATAGGCTGGTTTGGTCCACATGATGCTTTCCTCTTGTGATGATTGTTGTGGCATTCAGGATCCGTTAGCCGGCTTTCCGGTAACTCACACTCAATCCTACCCAGTCTCCCGAGGAGCAAATATGGTACTTTGGCACTGATTTTGGCTGATCCTGGCCGCGAAATTCATCCTTTAGGACCATCTTCCCGGACGGCGGAACAGACACAAAAAAAGGCCCTGGGAAGGGCCTGAAAAATGGCAGAAAACCCATTCTCCCCGGCCAGTCACCGGGGAAGACAATGCACATCCGTGTGCTGACTCGCCATTGGGCCCGTGTGGATGGGCCCGTGCACAACAGTCATTGCTTTGCCGGGATCAGAAGAAGCCCAGCGGATTGATGTCGTAGCTGACCAGCAGGTTCTTGGTCTGCTGGTAGTGGTCCAGCGCCATCTTGTGGTTCTCGCGGCCAACACCGGACTTCTTGTAGCCACCAAAGGCAGCGTGAGCCGGATACTGGTGGTAGCAGTTGGTCCATACACGGCCCGCCTGGATAGCGCGGCCCATGCGGTAGGCACGGTTGATGTCGCGGGTCCAGAGGCCGGCACCCAGGCCGAACTCGGTATCGTTGGCGATAGCCAGGGCTTCTTCCTCGTCCTTGAAGGTGGTTACACCCACCACAGGGCCAAAGATCTCTTCCTGGAACACACGCATGTTGTTCTTGCCTTTCAGCAGCGTGGGCTGGACATAGAAGCCGTTGTTGTACTCGCCTTCCATTTCCTCACGACCACCGCCGGTCAGCACTTCCGCGCCTTCCTGCTTGCCAATTTCCAGATAGGACATGATCTTGTCGAACTGTTCCTTGCTGGCCTGGGCACCCACCTGCACATCGGTATCCAGCGGGTTGCCACGCTTGATGGATTTGGTGCGCTCGATAACCTTGGCGATGAACTCGTCGTACATGTCTTCCTGGATCAGGGCGCGGGACGGACAGGTACACACTTCACCCTGGTTGAAGAACGCCAGCACCAGGCCTTCCACGCACTTGTCGATGAATTCCGGCTCAGCCTGCATCACGTCGGAGAAGTAGATGTTGGGGGACTTGCCACCCAGTTCCACGGTGGACGGAATGATGTTCTCGGCGGCGCACTTGAGGATGTGGGCACCCACCGGCGTGGAGCCGGTAAACGCGATCTTGGCGATGCGCTTGCTGGTGGCCAGGGCCTGGCCGGCTTCGATGCCATAGCCGTTGACGATGTTGACCACGCCCGGTGGCAGCAGGTCGCCGATCAGATCCATCAGGATCAGTATGCTGGCTGGCGTCTGCTCGGCCGGCTTCATGATGGTGCAATTACCTGCTGCCAGACATGGCGCCAGCTTCCACACTGCCATCAGCAGCGGGAAGTTCCAGGGAATGATCTGGCCCACAACGCCCAGCGGCTCGTTATAGTGATAGGCCACAGTGTTGTTGTCGATGGCACTGGAAGTGTCTTCCTGGGCACGGATACAACCGGCGAAATAACGGAAGTGGTCCACCGCCAGTGGCAGGTCGGCGTTGATGGTTTCACGAACCGCCTTGCCGTTGTCCCAGGTTTCGGCAACCGCGAGCATTTCAATGTTCTGCTCAATACGGTCGGCAATTTTCAGCAGGATATTGGAGCGCTCGGTGGTGGAGGTTTTGCCCCAGGCCGGCGCGGCCTTGTGGGCAGCGTCCAGCGCCAGTTCGATATCTTCAGCGCTGGAACGTGGAATCTCACAGATCACATCACCGGTAACCGGTGTGATGTTCTCGAAATACTGGCCCTTGGCGGGAGCGACCCACTCACCACCAATAAAGTTCTCGTAACGGGGTTTGAAGGAGACGACGGAGCCTTCCTTTCCTGGTTGCGCGTAGATCATGGTCTCGACCTCTTGTTGTGTTTGTCGAAGGGCAACGCGGCCTTTCGCGTTTACCCACTCAATGTAGACCCCCACGCCGGATAGGTGAATGATTCGATGGAGGTGAAAAACTCCTCCCTTGGTAGTAGATGGCATAAGGGCCACGGCAGCATTGCGTTCAGTGCCCCGAAACGGTGTCGATTAACAATTGCACATCAATCCCGCTCGCAGAGACGCAAAGGCCGGGTTATCGGAGGACGCTGCCAGTTACCGCGGTGCCAGGGCGTGGAGATGGGAAATAACCACCTGCTCGGCGGTTTCCACCACCTCCGGAGGGAATTCCCCTTCCAGGCCGAGGCGGCGGAGCAGTGGAAAGCGAGCGACCAGG
>CAZFPG010000532.1:0-2393 GCA_964521055.1 uncultured Marinobacter sp. | reverse complement strand
CGGGCAGGCACCGGTCTTGATGGACAACAGCGTACTGATCTGTACCTCGTTGGGGTCGAAATGCTCACGATGGACGCTCTGGGCACGGAATATCAGATCGTTGAATGGCAGCTCGAACAGTGCACGGGCCTCCTGCATGGTCCAGTCGTGGCGCGGAACTGTGGAGGGTGCTGTGGCGGAGAGCGCGGTGGCAGTCATGATTCAGTCCTGTTAACTTTACCGGGAATCTGGTTTACGGATTGAACAGATGATAAAGGGACTGAAATCGCTGTCAACCTTGTTAACACCAAAGGTTAACAGCGGAGAATGGATTCACACCTCACTACAGGCCGCCCGGAGGCTTATGCCTTCCGGCGGAGGCCAGTGCGTGGCATGCCTGGAGCCTGACGCTCACTTCGGGCTATGCACACCCTGCCGCCAGGACCTGCCCGCCAATCGCTGGCATTGCCGTTGCTGTGCCCTGCCCCTGGCCTTCGCCGGTGACGAGACGCTTTGCGGCCAGTGCCTGCAGGATCCACCCCCATTCAGCCGGGTGATTGCGCCCTGGCGCTACCGCTTTCCGGTCGACGGCATGATCCAGCGCTACAAATACAACGGCCAGCGAGCCTTCGCCCGGCCACTGATCAATGACCTTGGCGAACACCTGATGGCGACTCTGGATGCCGATCCGGCGCAACGGCCGGATTTATTGCTGGCCAGCCCCATGCATCCTGCCCGCCGGCGAAAGCGGGGATTCAATCAGGCAGCGGATATTGCCGAGCAGATCAGCAAACGCTCGGGTATACCCTGGACCACCGATCTGGTCACCAGAAACCGGCGCACCCGCCCCCAACGCGGGCTGACCAGGGAGGAACGATTGGCCAACCTGCGGGGCATCTATCAGGTCACTGGCACACCCCCCTCAAAAGTCGCCATTGTGGATGATGTCGTGACCACCGGCGCCACAGCGCGGAGCCTGGCCGAAGTGCTACTGAACGCTGGCGCGACGGATGTCCAGGTCTGGGCACTGGCAAGAACCCCGGGCTGATAGGAGGAAATCAGTCACCCAGCTTTTCAGCGACTTCATCGGCAATGGCCAGGCAAGCCGTCAGGCCGGGGGATTCGATGCCGAACAGGTGTACAAGCCCGGGAACACCGTGGTCTGCCTCGCCATCAATCCGGAAATCCACAAACCCTCCATCCGGGCCCGCCAGTTTGGGGCGGATACCCGCGTAAGCCGGCTGCAGGCGGCCTTCATCCAGGTCCGGCCACCACTGGCGGATGCCCTCAACAAACATCCGTGCCCGTTCCGGGTCCACCGAGAAATCCACCTGATTGATCCATTCCACATCCGGACCGAACCTGGCCTGGCCGGCAAGGTCCAGGGTCAGATGTACGCCCAGGCCGCCCGCCTCCGGGACCGGATAAATGAGTGAGCTGAAGGGATGGCGACCGGAATAGCTGAAATACACCCCGCGTGCCAGCCACTGCCGTGGAACACTTCCCTCCGGAACCCCCTCCCAGGAGGACGCCAGGGCAACCGCATCAAGCCCGGCGGCATTGACTACGCGTCGGGCAACCAGCTCGCACGGCACCTGACCGCCCACCCACAGGCGATGACCGCCACCATGGATTGCCGCCCGCTCCACAGGAGCGTGACAGACGAGCTGGCCACCGCAATCCTCGAGGTTACCCAGCAACGACAGCATCACGCCATGGCTATCCACAATGCCGGTTTCCGGAGAATACAGGGCTTCATCCGCCGCTACTCCCGGCAACGCCTTCAGCAACCTATCCCGCCCAGCCCCTTGCAGCACAACACCGTTACGCTCGGCCTGCCGGGCTATGCTGGCCAACTTCTCCCGCTGGGCCCGGCCGCGGGCAACAATCCACTTACCGGTTTTACGGTGGCCAATGTGATGCTGGCGGCAATAGTCATAAAGCAGGTGCCGGCCCCGTACGCACAATCTTGCTTTGGCTGAGCCTTGCGGATAGTAAATGCCAGCGTGGATCACCTCGCTGTTGCGGGACGACAATCCCTCGCCAAAATGCCCACCGGCTTCCAGCACCAGCACTTCTCTGCCCTGCATGGCCAGCCGGCTTGCTACTGCAAGGCCGACAATGCCCGCACCGATCACCACGGTATCCGTTCTGAGTGTTTCCCTGTCCGTCATCAGGATTCCAGGTACCTTTGCCTGTCTGTGGGAGTTTGCCTGCACCGCATCCGTGAACCGTCGCGAAAAAGCCGGAATCGCATTACTGTAGCGGCCCCGAAACGTTATACTTGCGCCAGGAAACAGGTGCACGGAGCAGGTAAACGATGTCTGACAGGAAGCAGTTTATAATTGTAATGGTGGTGGCGGCCATATTTGTCGGCTGGCTTGGCTGGCGTGGTTTTGAGGTGATCAGCCTAA
>CAZFPG010000531.1:0-2395 GCA_964521055.1 uncultured Marinobacter sp. | reverse complement strand
GGGGGTGTTTTTTTCCCGGGATTTATTGTGTTTTTTCGTGTGGTTTTTTTTTTCCAATTGTAAAATAACCCCCACCACCCCGCTCCTCCCCCAAAACCGGCAGTCCTACAGAAGGCCCAACCGCCCCACCAAAGTCAGGCCTGATACTCCGTCAATATCACCTTGAAGGAGTACTGGTGATCACTGAAGACTTATGACTATCCCTCGAACTGGCGATAGCTTCCATGGCCGCGGCATGATCCGGGAGGGTGAGGCGGTACCGGGAAGGTGGCAGGCCCACGTATCGCTGGAAGGTCCGGGTAAAGTAGGACAAATCCTGGAATCCCACGGTAAAACAGATATCAGTGACGGAAACCAGGGGATTGGCGAGCAATCGCTTGGCTTCCTCGATCCTGCGCGTCAACAGGTAAGTCTGAAAGGTGACGTGGCTGAGACGCTTGAAAAAACGGCTGAACTGGAAGGGGCTGAGCCCGAAGCGCTGGGCCACCTCGGCCTGGACGATCTTCTTATGGAGATTGGCGTTCAGGTAGGTGAGGACCTGGTCCATGATTGATCGTTCTTCACTGGCGCCGCTACAGCGTAAACGTGCTTCGGGGGGAATCGCGTTGTTGGCGTCCAGTGCGGCGCGTGCCGCCTCGGCGGGTCTGCCGTGGCGGATATCATCCAGTGTAGTGATCACTTCGATAAATCGCGCGGTGTCCACCGGTTGAACGAAATAATCCCACACGTGGGTGCGAAAGGCCCAGACCGCAAGCTGTTCCGAGTGCGACTGGGTGATCATCAACAGCGGGACCGATGGCAGCAACTGCTTTGTCAGCCGCAAATCGAGCAGCCCCGACAGGTCCGGGTAGTCGAACTGAAAGCAGACAGCCACTGGAGATTGCTGCTTGATAATGGGAACAGGGTCCTGCCCCGCCGTCGCATACCGGACTTGGTAACGATGTTTTGTTAACGTTTCGGCATAATCGCTGGTAGAGCATGTTTCTATATTCCTGACGACAATAACAACACAATCAGGATAACCCATTTTTTACTGCCCCTACGGTTACTCCAGCATTGGCAGATGTATAGGCCGGCAATGTATAGTTATTGATCTATTGCGGCCCTGCCAAACCGGGACTGCGCCTGCCCACTTTTATGGATGTTGATTCGCACATATCGATGTAATTTGAGCTCCTTCAGTCTTTTAAACGTTCCAGTTAATGTTCCTTAGGTTAAGCAACTTATGGGCCTGGTTTATTAGATGTATGATTATTAATCTAAAGTGGGTTGCCTCAATTTAATTAACAATTGGTAATGTAAGTTTTCCTGACGGTTTTCGAGGGTCCTATGACTATTTCCGATCAGCAATTGACCGACGCCGGTACCTACCTGGCAGGCGTGTTGGAACACCAGGGCGTGATGATCGCCACGGCGGAAAGCTGTACTGGTGGCTGGGTTGCCAAGGTCCTGACGGACCGCGCGGGCTCGTCTGTCTACGTGGATAGCGGGTTGGTGACGTACAGTAACCATGCCAAGCAGGCGTTGCTGGGCGTTACCGACCAGTCATTGCGAGACCATGGCGCAGTCAGTGAGCCGGTGGTACGGGAGATGGTCGCCGGCGCCCTGGCCGTCACCGGCGCCGACGTGGCGGTGGCCATCAGCGGTGTTGCCGGCCCCGGTGGGGGCAGTGAGGACAAGCCGGTGGGCACCGTCTGGTTCGCCTGGGGCCGCAGCCCGGCTAACACCGAAACGGTGGTGGAACACTTCGGCGGTGACCGGGATCAGGTGCGCCGGCAAGCGGTACTCTTTGCATTGCAAGGGGTTGGGGCGTTTTTGACTGCATCGTGAAACAGGGGGGTTGGTCTGCTCTCCGGGTTATGTTTTAATACTGTTCAAATATACAGGAAACGCCACAGGCCTTCCTGAATCAAAATGACATTGATGGCACCGGCGAAGAGGGTTTTGCAGAGATGGAAGACAACCGCAACAAAGCACTGAGCGCAGCACTTAGCCAGATTGAACGCCAGTTCGGCAAGGGTGCCGTGATGAAAATGGGTGACCAGCCCCGGGAAGCCATTCCCGCGGTTTCCACTGGCTCCCTTGGCCTGGATGTTGCCCTTGGCATTGGTGGCCTGCCCTACGGACGTATCTGTGAAATCTACGGCCCGGAAAGCTCCGGTAAAACCACGCTCACCCTTCAGGTGATCGCCGAAGCCCAGAAAGCCGGCAAAACCTGCGCCTTCATCGACGCAGAGCACGCCCTGGATCCCATCTACGCCGAAAAACTGGGCGTGAATGTGGACGATTTGCTGGTATCCCAGCCGGATACTGGTGAGCAGGCGCTGGAGATCGCCGACATGCTGGTGCGCTCCAATGCGGTGGACGTCATTATTGTTGACTCCGTTGCGGCCCT
>CAZFPG010000530.1:0-2406 GCA_964521055.1 uncultured Marinobacter sp. | reverse complement strand
TGGTGGCAGAGCTGATACCGGCCGATGTGGGCACACAGTCGTAGCCCTGATAGACCGCGATCCAGCTGCAGACGAAGCCGAATACCACGCTCTTGATAACGCCATTGAGAACGTCGTTGGTGAAGCTCACCGAGGACTGCATGTTACCCCAGAACGAACCCTCGAAAACGCCAAGCCACTCAACACCCACCAGCATGCCGCCCCAGATGCCCACCACCGAGAACACAGCCGCCAGCACGGGGACCGAAATGAAACCGGCCCAAAGCCGTGGGGCGATAACGCGGCGGAGCGGGTCCACCCCCATCATTTCCATACTGGAAAGCTGCTCGGTGGTTTTCATCAGGCCGATTTCAGCCGTCAGTGCCGAACCGGCGCGGCCAGCGAACAACAGGGCCGTAACCACGGGCCCCAACTCCCGCACCAGTGTCAGGGCAATCATCTGGCCAATGGCGGCTTCCGAGCCGTAGTCGCTGAGGATGGTGTAGCCCTGAAGCCCAAGAACCATGCCGATAAACAGGCCGGATACCACGATGATCGCCAGTGACAGCACACCGACCGAATACAGTTGCTTGAGCAACAACGGAAAACCCACCGAAGGTTTCGGTACCCCGATCAGTGCCCCTGCCAGAAAACGGCCGGAACGACCCAATGAGGCAACAATATCAAGCCCCAGCCGCCCGAATGCCGCCAGCTTTTCCATTAGCGACTCCTCCCGGTAATACCCCAGTCCTGCCCGGCATCCGCGGCCGGATAGTGAAATGGTACGGGGCCGTCCGGATGGCCGTGCAGGAACTGTTGAACCCGCTCCGACGGGTGCGCCCGAAGCTCCTCCGGTGTGCCATCGCCGATCACCTGACCGTCTGCCACGATGCAGGCGTAATGGCAGATACTCAGGGATTCCTGAACGTCGTGGGACACCATGACACTGGTCAGACCCATGGAGCTGTTGAGGTCCCGGATCAGCTTGATCAGGACCCCCATGGCAATCGGGTCCTGACCGGTGAAGGGTTCATCGTACATGATCAGCTCCGGGTCCAGCGCGATGCTGCGGGCCAGCGCCACCCTGCGGGTCATCCCCCCGGACAGTTCCGCCGGCATCAGCTCCCGGGCCCCGCGAAGACCGACGGCTTCCAGTTTCATCAGCACAATGTCCCGGATCATGTCTTCCGGCAGGGAGGTATGCACCCGCAGCGGGAAAGCCACATTCTCGAACACGCTCAGATCCGTAAACAGGGCCCCGCTCTGGAACAGCATGCCCATTCTCTCCCGCAGGCGGTACAAAGCCTTGCGCTTGAGGCGGGGTACATTTTCACCCGCTACGGTAATGGTGCCCGAATCGGGCCGTAACTGGCCGCCGATAAGCCTCAGCAGCGTGGTCTTGCCGGTGCCGCTCGGTCCCATAATAGCGGTGATTTTACCGCGGGGAATGTCCAGGCCGACACCATCGAAGATGCGGCGGCTACCGCGGGTGAAAACCACGTCTCTCAACTCGATGTAGGGGGAAGTGTCCATACCTGTATCCAGTAACCGCTTGCGTGTCATTGGGCCCGCCTGCCGGGGGTGTGCGCGGCCCTGCTGTGTGCGCTACATTATGCCAAGCCGCCGACAACCTCAATCCACCCGTCACAAAATGAACTGATGTCAACGAACCGTTTTGCTGACCGTCTTGTCATGAAGGCAGCCAATGCGCTTGAAGTGATATACTCTCGCCACGATGAAAAGCATTAACATTTCGAACCCGGAAGGCAGATGAACACCGAAATCAGTCAGAAGTTCAAAGATTCCGCCCTGCGCGCCATCGAGATCGAACGGGAGGCCATTCATGCCCTGACCGAAAGAATCGATGACCATTTCGTTCGCGCCTGCGAGGTTATCATGGCCTGCAAGGGCCGCGTGGTGGTGACCGGCATGGGCAAATCCGGCCACATTGGTAACAAAATAGCGGCTACGCTGGCCAGTACCGGCACACCCTCCTTTTTCGTGCACCCTGGCGAAGCCAGCCATGGCGACCTAGGCATGATTACCAGCCAGGACGTGGTGCTCGGCATCTCCAACAGCGGCAACACCAGCGAAGTGCTGACCATACTGCCGTTGATCAAACGCATGGGCGCCCCGCTGATCAGCATGACTGGCAACGCAAGTTCCACCCTGGCGCGGGAAGCCGTTGCCAACCTGGACGTCAGCGTTGCCCTTGAGGCCTGCCCTCTCGGGCTGGCACCCACCTCCAGCACTACCGCCACCCTGGTGATGGGAGATGCCCTGGCCGTCGCCCTGCTGGAGGCCCGGGGGTTCAGCACCGAGGACTTCGCGCTCTCACACCCCGGTGGCAGCCTGGGCCGCAAGTTACTGCTGCGGGTTTCTGAAATCATGCACACCGGCGACCGCATTCCCCGTGTGCAGGAAGAC
>CAZFPG010000529.1:0-2410 GCA_964521055.1 uncultured Marinobacter sp. | reverse complement strand
GGACCCCATGGGCTACCAGCTGCAGCTGAGCCAGGACATCAAGGCGGGCAAGCGGGAAATGGAATATCGGGTGGTCGACAAGGGTGATTATGACACTGACCGTTTTGCCGTTGTCGACGAGGAAACGCTGAGCAACAATGGCGAAGAGATCAAGACCCTGAAAGCGGAAAAAGTCAGGGACAGCGACAGCAAACGCCAATCACTGATGTGGTTCGCCCCTGAGCGCGATCATCTGCTGATCCGCTTCCTCCAGGTGGAACCGGATGGCAGCGAGTACGAGCTGACCATCAAAGATGCCAGGGTCAACCGCTAGAGTCAGTCGTGCGGGCCTGGGCTTTCGCCGCGGCCCAGACCGCCTTCACCTCATCGGCAATGATGCGCAATCCCTTGGCAACCCGTTCGTCATCCTGTGAATAGGTAACCCGCAGGCATTCATGGCGATGCTGCCAGCCATCTTCTGGCAGCCCCGGGAAAAAGTAATGCCCGGATACCACCAGCACCCCTCTTTCTTTCAGGCGCTGATACAGTTCAAGACTGGTAATCGGAAGATCCGGGAACCAGAGCCACAGGAACATGGCACCTTCAGGCTTGTGGACGTACCAGCGACAGCTGTCTTCACCCATGGCATCCCGAAACACCGCCACGGCCCTTTCCATTTTCGCCTTGTAGAAGGGGCAGACCACATCGCGGCTGAGCGAGAGGATCTCCCCTGAACGCACCAGAGGCTCCGCCAGCATGGCACCAAAACTGCCGGTAGCCAGGTTCATGATGGCGTTAATGCCCGACACCGCCTTGATTACCGGCTCCGCCGCGATCACGATCCCCGTACGCACGGCTGGCAACCCGAACTTGGACAGGCTGAGGCACAGAATCACCTGGTCATTCCAGTGGGGCGTGGCATCTACGAACAGCAGGTTCGGGAATGGCGTGCCGTAGGCGCCATCCACAATCAGTGGAATGTCGTGCTGGCGGGCCATGGCCTCCAGCCGGGCCAACTCGTCGTCGGTAACAACATTGCCAGTGGGGTTTGTCGGGCGGGAAACGCAGATGGCACCGGTTTCCCCCGTTACTTCAACCGCGTCAAAATCCACGCGATATTTGAACTCGTGGGCATCGGTAAAGGAGATATCCGGTTGTACGGCATGGAACAGTCCGGGCTCGATACCCGCATCGGCGTAACCGATATATTCCGGCGCCAGGGGCAGCAGGATATGTTTGCGGACACCGTTGCCGTAATCACCCCCGAACATGTTGAACAGCATGAAGAACGCGGCCTGGCTGCCATTGGTCAGGGCGATGTTCTCCGGTTTCAGGCCCCAGCCGTATTCCCGATTCAATAGCTCAGCCAACGAGACAATAAACTGTTTTTCACCCTGGGGCGGATCATAGATACCCACCAACCGGCGCGTGTCTCCATCGTTCCGGGCTATGTCTGCCAGGATCTGCTGAACCCGTTCCTGAATCTCGGGTATGTGGCCGGGATTGCCCCCACCCATCATAATCATGTCATCGCCGGATGCCAGCGCATTTCCAAGGTCATCCATAAGGGAGGTGATGCCCGCATCCGCGGTAAATTTTCGACCAAACGAAGAGAGTTTCATGGTGCCTGTCTGTACCGGTTCAAAACGGGTTGTCATTTCAGTGTAGGACAGAGCCGACAGCGCCGCCGGTCAGTCGTTCAGGGAGATGCCCAGGTTGCTCACACCCTCGTTAACGGCATCCTCACGGATGCTTTCAACAAACTGGCTGGTGGGGGTGCGCTGGCGCTTGAGCGCGAGAATCAGCTCACGCTGGAACAGCTTGTCCTCTTTCATCAGCGGGTGTTGCTCCAGCAGCCTGACCAGTTCATCTTCGTCCAGGTCTTCCCCTTCGGAAAGCTCGATAAAGTTCATCACTGTGGCCGTGGCCATCCGGGAGGCATCGGTTGCCCGATGCTTGCCCGGGTTGAGCCGGTTCAGCAGCGCCTGTTCCAGCAGCTGGCAGAAATCGAACGCCGGGTAGACCCCGTAGGCGTCGTAGGCATTCACATCAGGGGAAAGGGCTTCCAGCTTTGCCAGTAGCTGGGGGATGGCCGCTTCAGACGCGTCTTTTTGCAGCATGTCCCAGCCCAGATCCAGCAACTGGCGCATTTTGGCGCCGGTTTTCAGTTCAACGGCGTCCGCAAACAGAGCATAGTTTGGAAAGGAGCGCTCCGCGAGGGCCATCAGGAAGGTGAATTCCCACCAGCCCTGCAGTTGTGATACCGCTTTGAGAAACTGATTGGCATTCACTGTGGATCTCTCCTGAAGGTGTTACTTGCCGGGGATCTGAGCGTGGCGGAGCCACTCATGTTCGCGGCAGGGTCACACCTGTCTGGCCCAGGTATTTTCCACCCCGGTCCTTGTAGCTGGTATCGCAGATTTCGTCAGAC
>CAZFPG010000528.1:0-2424 GCA_964521055.1 uncultured Marinobacter sp. | reverse complement strand
GGATATTCATCGAATGCGGCGAGGCGGAGTTCCGCTTTATCATCAACTCCGGCTTCTACTTCGGCTTCCTGTTCGGTCTGGTCCAGATGACCGTCTGGTACTTCTACCAGAGCTGGTGGGTACTGCCTTTCTTCGGTTTGCTGGTGGGCTGGGCCACCAACTGGATCGCGCTGAACGTCATCTTTCGCCCGCTGCACGAAAAAAGGATCGGGTTCCTGCGGCTGCAAGGGCTGTTCCTCAAACGCCAGCAGGAAGTGGCGGAATCTTTCTGCCACATCGTAACCCATGAAATACTCACGGTTGGCAACATCATCAACGCCATCCTGGAGGGCCCGAAAGGCGACCGGGCCCGCAACATGGTCAAAAAACACATAAAGCCGCTGGTGGATGAAACCGCCGGCATGGGCAAGGCTCTGACCCAGGTGGCCTTCGGGCCAACGGGTTTCGCCACCCTGAAGAACCAGGTCGGCCAGAAAGCCATCGAGATCTCCCGAACCTCCTTCAACAACCCGGTGTTCGAAACAGACCGGGCGCGAGCCGTGGAAACCATCATGGTCGAACGCATGATTGCGCTCTCCTCGGAGGAGTTCCAGGACCTGCTGCGCCCCTGCTTCCAGGAGGACGAGATCAAACTGATACTGGTGGGTGCCTTCCTGGGTTTCGGGGCCGGTATCTGCCAACTGGTGTTCGTGTTCGGCGGCTCGGTTTTTTGAGGATTAATTGGTGGGGAAAGCCCTGATTTGAACCGTTTGCGCTGGGCATAATCGCTTCCCGGCTCTATACTCCGGGAATACGGGTGCGTATTCCCCGGCGACTATCTTTTCCCCGGAGGCATCGGATGCCAGGCTTTCTCTCCTGGATTTCAGGATTATTCACTTCCGACAATCCAACGACCTCATCAGCCCCTGAATCCCGCCTGCTCAATCCGGCTGCTTCGGCAAAAGATGACTTGATAACAGATCCCGCGCTCGTCGACCAGTTGGAGGAGCACTTGTTTTGCTGGCTACTGGACTCATCGCCCGCTGCGCTGCGGTCAGAAGTCGGGCAGTGGGAACACCTACTGGAAAACCTGCGCGGCCGGCTTACCAATCACCAGCTGGACGAATTGCCGCGTCAACCGATGACCCTGCCGATGTTGATGCGGGCGCTCTCGGATGACAAATCCGACCGGGCCCACCTGTCTGAAATTATCCTCAATGATCCCGCACTCACCGACCAGTTGCTACAGGTCGCCAACAGCCCCTATTTCCGGCCCGGCGACCAGTCCATTGACTCTGTGGACCAGGCAATTTTTGTGCTGGGGCTGGACGGCATTCGCAACGTCATTGCCGCTGCCATCATGCGCCCCATGATGGCAGCAAGGAACAGCCGGGAAGCGCTCTTTGCCCAGAGAGTCTGGCGCTGGGGGCTTACCTGCGCCCGCAGTGCGGAGTTGATTGCCAAGATTCAGGGCCAGGATACCAGCGTCTACTTCATGGCCGGATTACTGCCAGCGCTTTCCTACATCACCCTGCGGCGGGAACTGCAGCGAATGTGCCGTGCTGAACCGGGGATGACCGAACCACCGCCCTCGCTGATACACGATGCCCTCTCCCGCTATCAGTGGGCAACATCCCAGTTGCTGGCCACCGAGTGGAACCTTCCCCCCAAATACCATGCTCAGCTGCTGGCGGCGGAACGGCCTGCTCCGAGGCAGAAGCACACCCCACTGAACGACGGCATCATCGTCGGCACCCGGGAAGTACTCCGCCATGCCCACCAGCGCAACATGCCGGAAGAAGACGTGCTGCGCATCATCCATATCTCCGGTGAGCAATTTACCCGGGTACGCAAAGTGATCCTTGACGTCCTGGAAGCCGGGGCAAGAGGGCGCGCCTAAGAGCCTTTCTGGCCTTCCCCTTCCTGCCGCAATAACTCGGCAAAGGAAACTGATTCGTCGTCTGGCGCCCTTGCCAGCAGTCGCCTGGGCACCAGATAAGGCAGGCGATCAACCACGCGATCCTCATCGTGGCGAATGACTTCCAGCACACCGCCAATGGTAATCCTGTCCAGCGACTGCCCGGGAACCAGGCAGTCGCCGTTACGACCCGCCAGGGCCAGAAGGCGCGCACGAATGAGCTTGTCGCTGATGCTACGGGTTACCTCACCCGGCACTCGCAGCTGCTGCTCAATTTCCTCCTGCTGGGGGGCGGGCCTACCTTCGCTGAATGGTTTTGCTACCAGCCACATCAGTGCCAGCCCGGTATTCTCCTGCAACTCCGGTGACAACCTTACCTGGCTGCGTTTGGCGACCGCGCCGGGATTCTGCAGATAGAACGCAATGCTGGAGCCCAACAAAAGAATGATCCAGTTCAGGTACAGCCAGATCAGCAGGATGATACCAATGGCGAAACTGGAGTAGATGGCGGCGTACTTCGCCGAACC
>CAZFPG010000527.1:0-2429 GCA_964521055.1 uncultured Marinobacter sp. | reverse complement strand
ACCCGGGAGCACTCGAAGACCGACTCCGACAGGGACCACTGGCTGTTCTCAATACCGGCTCCATAGGTGGCAGCCTGGGCCGTATTTACCACAGCCAGCAGGGAACATGCACCGGAAACAACTGCACCACACAGGAACGCTGGAATTCGGGCCATACCATCAGTCCGTCAAAGAAAGTTCACTGATTTGTTAACGGCCAGGGGAAAGCATTCTTTAGGGTTCTGACCGGAAACAATCCGCGACGGCTTCTGATATAATTCCGCCAGAAATTTTCCGGGGCAGCCACACCATCCACACCAGGGGCCCCGGCAAGCCGGAAACTGCAAATGACCAATCAGATTACGATGACCCGTCCCGACGACTGGCACCTTCATGTGCGGGACGGAGACATTCTCAGGGACGTGGTGCCGGCCACTGCCCGCTGCTTCAGGCGTGCCATCATCATGCCCAACCTGGCGCCACCGGTAACCGATGCGCAACAGGCAATGGCCTACCGCGACAGGATCCTGGATGCGGCCAGAGACCATGACTTTGAACCGCTGATGACCCTGTACCTGACGGAAACCACAACGCCGGAACAGATCCGCGAGGCGAAAGCAGCGGGCGTTATCGCAGCCAAGCTCTACCCCGCTGGCGCCACCACCAATTCCGCCTCCGGTGTTACCGATATCCGCAACATCTACCCGGTACTGGAAGCCATGAGTGATTGTGGCATGCTATTGCTGGTCCACGGGGAAGTGACTGACCAGGATATCGATATCTTTGACCGGGAAAAGGTATTCCTCAAGCGGGTACTGGCGCCAACACTGGACGCCTTCCCGGCGCTGCGGGTTGTTCTGGAACACATCACCACTGCGGACTCCGCAGAGTTCGTCCGCAACCACGAGGGCGACAATCTCGGTGCAACCATCACCCCCCAGCACCTGATGTACAACCGCAACCACATGCTGGTGGGCGGTATTCGCCCTCACCTCTACTGCTTGCCGATCCTCAAGCGTAACCGGCACCAGCAGGCCCTGCGGGACGCCATTGTCAGCGGCGATCGGCGCTTCTTCCTGGGTACCGACTCGGCGCCCCATTCAAAAGACCGGAAAGAAACCGCCTGTGGTTGTGCCGGCTGCTACTCCGCCTACAGCGCCATATCACTCTACGCGGAGATCTTCGAGGACCTGGGGGTTCTGGACAAGCTGGAAGCCTTTGCCAGCTTCAACGGGCCCGACTTTTACGGGCTGCCACGAAACACAGGCACCATTTCCCTGGTACGGGAAAGCTGGGAAATGCCAACGGAGCTCCCCCTGGCAGATGGCACCATTGTTCCGCTGCGAGCCGGTGAAAGCCTGAGATGGCGCCTTGTAACCGATTGATTTCAATTCTTCCCACACCAGGCCTGTGACCCTGGCAAAAACTCCGGGAGTTTAAGTGACTGACGAAAACAAAGAACCGCATCCCATGTCCCGCCGTTTCCGCGGATTCCTTCCTGTTGTTGTCGATGTGGAAACAGGCGGATTCAATCCCGAGCGGGATGCGCTGCTGGAAATCGCCGCCGTCATACTGACCATGGACGAAGACGGGTGGCTTAAACGCGCGGAAACCCATGTACAACAGATTGATCCGTTTGAAGGCGCCAACCTGGAACAGTCCGCCCTGGACTTTACCGGCATTGACCCCTGGAGCCCGGAGCGGGAAGCAGTACCCGAGCGGGAAGGCCTGAGCGAAATATTCAGCCCGATTCGCAAGGCGGTAAAAGCCCACGACTGCAAGCGTGCCGTGCTGGTGGGCCACAACGCCACCTTCGACCACAATTTCGTGTTTGCCGCTGCCCTGCGCTCGGATATCCGCCGTAACCCGTTCCACCCCTTCTCCACGTTTGATACTGCAACCCTGGCGGGACTTGCCTATGGCCATACGGTACTGGCCCAGGCATGCAAACTGGCCGGCATTCCGTTCAGCAACAAGGAAGCGCATTCTGCGGCGTACGATGCTGAGAAAACTGCCGACCTGTTCTGTGGCATCGTCAACCGCTGGCGGGAAATAGGTGGATTTCCGCCGCCACCGGTGCCGGACATTACCGAATAACCACCACAAAAAAACCCCGCTTCCTGTGAAGCGGGGTTTTTGGTTTTCACGAGCGGTGTTACCAGTAGATACCGCGCATGATGGCGGCGAAAGCCACCTGCTCAGACGAGACTTTTGGCCTTTCACGTGAACGGCTACCGGCAGCGGACGGAGAGTCCGGGAACATGCGATAACCGGTGTTCATCACGATCTCACCCATCTTCGGCGCCAGTGCCTGCAGCACCTGGGCAAAGATACCCAGGCGCGTGGCAATGCGCTTGGGCCGGTAGACAATAGCGTCCACCACCATGTCGGCAGCTTCTTCCGGTGTCAGCGTGGGCACCGAGTCATAGATCTTGGTGGGTGCGATCATC
>CAZFPG010000526.1:0-2429 GCA_964521055.1 uncultured Marinobacter sp. | reverse complement strand
AATCCCGCCCCGGCAAATTCCGGGGCTTTTGCCCCCGCTGTGGTAGCCAGCTCTACAGCCGGGTGGATGCCATTCCCGGTATCCTGCGCCTGCGCGTTGGAATGATCAATGAGCCCCTGGGGAAAGGGCCCGCCTCACACGTTTACGTTGGTTCCCGGTGCGACTGGTTCCCCATTACTGATGATATTCCCCGGTACGACAAAACTGAAAGGACCAACGATCCGAACTGACGGCCCGGGCAGACACTGTATGATCACTCCGCCGGCACCATGCGGTAAACCTTGCCGTTGGAGTGGTCGCTCAGCAGCCAGAGGGCGCCATCGGGGCCCATCCGCACATCGCGGATACGTTCACCGAGATCTTCCAGGAGATCTTCTTCCTCTTTGACCTCCTCGTTTTCAATACTCAGGCGTACCAGCTTCTGCATCTTCAGCGCTCCAACGAACAGGTCTCCCTGCCACTCGGGAAACTCGTCACCGGTGTAGAAAGCCATGCCGGAGGGGGCGATGGACGGATCCCAGTAATGCAGGGGGTCGGTGACGCCCTCCATGGTGGTTTTGTCTGAAATGGTTGCCCCGGAATAGTCGATGCCGTAGGTGACGTCCGGCCAGCCATAGTTGTTGCCGGCGCGAATGATGTTGATCTCGTCGCCACCCCTGGGGCCGTGTTCGTGGCTCCAGATTTCACCGGTGTCCGGATGAATGGTCATGCCCTGGATGTTGCGGTTGCCATAGGTGAAGAAGGTGTCGTTCACGGACGGGTCATCGGTGAAAGGGTTGCCAGGAGCAGGCTTGCCATCGACGGTGAGCCGGTGAACGCCACCGGCATCGTCGTCCGTTGCCTGGGCCCGATCCATCTCGCCACGGTCACCCACGGCAACGTAGAGGTTGCCATCGCTGTCAAACTCCATACGGCCGGCAAAGTGGCGGCTCGTCTCGCCGCGGGGCAGGGCTTCGAAAATCACCTCCACATCGGACAACTGATTGCCGTCCAGCTTTGCCTGCGCCACCCGGGTGGTCATGCCTTCGCGGCTTACCTTGTGGGAATAGCTGAGAAACAGGGTCTGGTTGCCTTCAAATTCCGGGTGCAGGATGACATCAAGCAGGCCGCCCTGACCCGAAACCACCAGGTCTGGTACACCGCTGATCGGCTCCTCCTGCAGTGTTCCGTTCTGGATACGCCGCAACCGGCCCTCGCGCTCAGTCACCAGTTGGGAACCATCCGGGAGAAAAACCAGGCTCCAGGGGTGTTCCAGACCTTCGGCTACGGTATCAAGGCGGAAATCGGCCTTGTCCGAGCTGAAGGTTTGCCCGGCGGCGAAGCTCATACTGGCCACGCCGGCCAGGGCCAGGGCGAGGGACGTTGCAAGTCTGCCGATTCGGTTCATAAGGCGGTCTCTCCGTCTGAATATCTGCCAGGGCGTCCGTAATGAATGCATTCTAGCAGTTGGTACGAAGGGAGACCGACAGTATCAGAAGTTGTAATTTACAGAGCAGTCTGGAAATATTAATGATAACGATTAAAATTTGCAATATTGTGGTGTAAATTGCTGTGTAAGGATTAAAAATGGGCCAAGGAGGTGTGAAATGACACCGGAAAAAGAAGCGATCGAAGGACTGAAGCTGGCGGCAGGGGCCGGTGTTCTTATTCTGGTGCTTGCCAGTATCCTGTTGCTGGGGTCCGTGTTTGGCGGTGGCTGAGGCGGGCAATACGCTCCTTGCGGTAGACACCACAGGTACCGCAGTAACCACCCTCCGGCAGTAGATACTTCAGGCAGCAACCACGGCGCTGGGGAATGGCCATGCTCTGGCCGTTGAACACTGCCGGTATCCAGTCGATAAACCGGTTTGCCTCGCAGTCAAACCGGTTCAGCCAGCGGGTAGCCAGCGTGCAGAGCTGATCCGGCGGCGCAACATTGTAAAGCGATGAAAACGGCATTCCGAAACCCAGGCCTACGCTGCTCCAGTAAGCACCAGGGCTGACCCCAAGAGCGTTACGGAATACCGGATACCAGGCCTGGACCTGTGCGGCCATCGACAATACGAAGGTATCGGTATCAACCGTTGGGGCTGTCTCCAGCCAGGACCAGGACGGCGACTCGTCTCCCGGAACCAGAATGATATCCGCTGATGAGGGCAGCCGCGTTTTTCCCTCCAGAAACAGCCGCATGGTCAGTGGTGCAATCACCTCCAGCGCAAGGTTCTGGTGAAGCACGGATACGCGGATACGGCGTTGTTTCTGGTGACCAACGCCGGGGATGGACTGGTCGACTTCCCCGGCCAGCCGTTCCGGTTCTGCCAGGCATTCAGCCAGTGTCAGCACCTCGGGCGGGCGGCTATCGTAGCCTTCCAGGATATAAGACTGGCGGATATCCTCTTCGGAGATTCCCGCAAGGTCCCGCAACCGGGCCCATTGCTGCTGCTCACTGA
>CAZFPG010000525.1:0-2443 GCA_964521055.1 uncultured Marinobacter sp. | reverse complement strand
GGCTGGAAACACAAAAAGCACAGCAAGCGGCATCACGGCTGGAAGCACAAGAAGTACCATCAGCGTAAACACGGCTACCATGGCCACAAACGTCACTGGAACAAGAGCCGGTATCACCGCAAATACGACCACGGTACCCGTTACCGGTTTCGCTACAACAGTGGCTACCACCCGGTAGAGCAGGGTGCTCAGCTGCTTATTGATGTTACCCGCTGAGTATCCGGATTAAAGCCTCTGGCCGGCGCCCTTGAGCGGCGCCGGTGTTGCTGCAGGCCTATCAGTATCAGTGGCACCACAATCATGGTGCTGCCGGCCAGGAACCACAGGTCCGGCACTTCCGAGAACCAGATCCAGCCAATGCCCACAGCCCAGATCAGCCCGGTGTACTCGGCAGCTGTCACCTGGTTGGCGTCCACCTGCTTGTATGCCAGCAATACGGTGATGTTGTAGCCCAGGATAAACAGGGCCGAGCCCAGGGCGCTGATCAGTATTGAGCTGTCCCAGGCGGCGCCTTCCCAGAGTGCCAGGGCGCCGGCGGCGGGAATGATCAGTATGTAGTTCAGCAACAACTTGTGCACGGTGCTTTGTTCTTTGGGCAGTTTGCGCACCATGACGGCGTTGATGGCCAGTGTAAAGGCGGAGGCCAGTGCGGCAATGGCGGCCCAGTTGAATTCCACCGGGCGCAGGATGACGATGATGCCGCCGAACCCGCTGAAAACAGCAAAGACGCTCAGCGGCGTGAGCTTTTCCCGGAACAGGAACACAGACAGCACCATGACCAGTATCGGTGCGGCGTAGAACACGGCGTTGGCGGTGGCCAGCGGGAGGTTGCCAAGGGCAACAACCATGCACAGGAGGCCGGCCAGGTGCACGTGGGCGCGCACGGCGTGGACTTTGACGCCGGAGAACAGGTGTTTGCGGTTGAGCTGTCCTGCCAGGGGCAGTAACAGCAGCAGGGTGATGACGCAGCGCACGAAGGCAAACTGGAATACGGAGGTGCCGGGTTCCATCAGTTTGATGAAGACGTCACTGATCAATGCCATGGCGTTGCCGATCACCAGCAGAAGGATTGCACTGTTTACGGTTTTGCCTGACATCGAACTTACCTCCTACTTTCTTTCCTCCCGTTTGGGAGCATTCGCCCTGCATAACACCCTTTCCAAAACACGCTCCTTCGGCACATCCATGTGACGCTTGGACTCCGCCATCCATGGCTCCGTACAGTTTTGGAAAGGGTGTTATGCAGGGCTCCCTGAACTTGTGATGGTGAGTCTACTGGTGTATTACTATCCGATAAAATGATCTTTGATAATCTGTTATTAGAAAATTAGATAATGAAGCTCCCACCCCTGAAATCCCTGCCTGTATTCGAGGCCGTTGCCCGGTTGAACAGTTTTTCGCTGGCGGCGGAGGAACTGGCCGTGAGCCAGAGTGCGGTCAGTCATCAGATCAAGCAACTGGAAACCTATCTGGGCGAGAAGCTGTTCTGGCGCAGTGGCCGCACGCTGACGCTGACCGATGAGGGCCGGCAGTATCTGGATGGGGTGGGGTCGGCACTGTTGCAGATTGAGCGGGTGAGTGAGCAGTTGCTGGGGCATGAGGAGTCGCGGTTGCGGCTTTCGGTGTTCAGTTCGTTTGCGGTGCGCTGGCTGGTGCCGCGGTTGCCGGATTTGCAGCGGGAGCATCCGCAGCTGGAGCTGTCGCTGGAGATGAGCAGTGAGAATCCGGTATTGTCGGACCGGGTGGCGGACTGTTTTATTACCATCAAGCCGGCCTCGGCGGCGTTCAGTTATGAGTTGCTGTATACCGAACGGCTGTTTCCTGTCTGCAGTCAGGATTACTGGCAGAAGATCCGCAGGGAGTTGGGCCGGGATGCTGAGATTGAGGGGCGGGACGAGCCGGAGCTTTCGCCGGAAGAAGTAGCCCGCTTCCCGCTACTGTCGACTCACAGCATTTTCGACAAGGCTGCTGGTGACTGGGAGGCCTGGTACCGGGCAGTGGATCAGAGCATTCCGGGCACGGCGCGTCTTCAGCACTTCAGCCACATGCTGCTGGCCCTGGAAGCGGCCCGTTTCCACCAGGGCATCGCACTGACCAACGATTACATGCTGAGTACGAGGAAAGATTCCGGTGATTTCGTCCGCGTGCCCTGCCACCCGGTGATGACCGGCGACAAGTTCTACTTCGCCTGGAAAACCAGCCGCCGCAGGGAGAAGGGGATTCAACTGCTACGGCGGTGGTTGGTCGGTGAAGCCATCCACAGCGGCCTAAGAAGCGAGGATGAGGACAATTAAAGGCTCGGGTCGCCGCCTGGAGAGCTCTTCCAAAACCGTGCGGAGCCAGGGATGGCGGAGCCCGAGCCGAACAGGGACGTCTTGAGGCGTGTTTTGGAAGAGCTCTCCAGGTGGCGACTCCCCCAACGTTTCAGGCCGCCTACTCGGAC
>CAZFPG010000524.1:0-2445 GCA_964521055.1 uncultured Marinobacter sp. | reverse complement strand
CAATACTACATAACGACACTGTAGCGAAATTGCAGATTTGTAATACTGTGAAGAAGTATTCAATAATTTGCACCCTCGTTAACCCCGGGTCAGAGACTCACAGTGTTTTTTTAATGTTGGGAGACGTTTAATGCGTATCGCTTTGCTTGAAGACGAGCTTGAACAGGCACAGCACATACAGTCCATTCTTTCTGAACGCGGGCATCACTGTGACAGCTTTCCCTCCGGCCAGTCTTTCCTGAGCGCCGTGCTCCACCGCAGTTATGACCTGCTGGTGATGGACTGGCAGATCCCCGACATGACCGGCATCGACGTGCTGGAACACGTGCGGGCCCAGCTTAACTGGCAGATACCGGTGGTGTTCCTGACCCAGCGCGACAGCGAAGCCGACATCGTGCGTGCGCTGGACGCCGGCGCTGACGACTACCTCTCCAAACCGGCGCGGGAGGCGGAACTGGTGGCTCGCATCAATGCCCTGGCACGCCGCACCAACCCGGATAACGAAAAAGAAGTGCTGGTGTACGGTCCGTTTGAAATCAACACCCAGTCGCGGACCATTGCGCTTCACGGTGAAGTACTGACCCTGACCGACAAAGACTTCGACCTGACCCTGTTCCTGTTCCAGAACCAGGGCCGGCTGCTGACCCGGGAAATGCTCCTTGAGCGCGTGTGGGGACTGGCCCGCGATATCAACACCCGCACCGTGGACACTCACATGAGCCGTCTGCGGCGCAGGCTTGGCCTGAATCCCGAAAACGGGTTCCGGATCAAGACCATCTACCAGCGGGGTTATCGCCTCGAAGCCATGAAGGCCTCCGGCCCGGATGCACACGCAGTCGCTACGGAACAGGCCTGAGATGATTCAACGCTCCGCCCGGACTCTGGTTCAGGTTACCCTTCTGTTTGCCAGCTTCTGGCTTGCGCCGTCTGCGCATGCCGAGCTGTCCATTACCCGTGGTTCCCAGGGAGGCAGTGCCCTGGCAGAGTCAAACCCGGTTCCCGAGTGGATTTACACCGTCCGCCCCGGTGAGAGCTTTGATGAAATTGCCCGCTCCCTGCTCGCACGCAACGTATCAACAAGCCGGCTGCTCCAACATAACGGCCTCGAAAACCCTGGCGCCGTAAGCAGCGGAGACAACCTGCGCATTCCCCTGGCCTGGCTCCAGCGCCAACCGGACCCGGCGCGCGTGCGTTCGGTGGTTGGCCAGGTACAGCTGATATCCGGAAGTGATGGCAGCAAGCGCCCACTGGCCGGCGACATGCTGGTACGGGTGGGCGATGAGATACTCTCCCGCTCCGGTACCGCAACGGTGGAACTGGCGGATGGCTCGGTGGTTAGAATCTCCCCGAATTCGCAGCTGGCCTTCAACCGCCTGACCCAGTACGGCAAGTCCGGCATGGTGGACACCAGGCTGCGGCTGGATCGCGGTGAGATTGAAACCCAGGTCAAACCGGTTATTGACGGCGGCTCCCGCTTCGAGATTGAAACACCTTCTGCCGTGGCGGCTGTGCGAGGCACCATGTTTACCCTGAGAACCGCACCGGGCAAAACCGATCTTCGGGTGACCGAGGGGGAAGTGTCTTTTGGTCCGCCTGGAAAAACCCGTCGTATTCCGGCCGGTTACAGTGCCAGTGTGTCCACGGTTGGCGTCGGCAACATGAGCATCCGCCAGCTACCCCCCGCTCCGGAAATCAATCCCCTGCCGCCCCAGCTTAAACAGCTGCCGGCCGAGCTGAGCTGGAAACCCAATGGTGCCAGTACCCACCGCGTGGATATCTTTGACGCGGACACCGGCCGCTGGATGGACAGCAGCCGGGTGAACGACGACACCTTCAAGATTGACCTGCTGGACAATGGCAACTACGACATCCACCTGGCCGCGCTGGATCAGCGTGGCATAGCCGGCATGCCAGGCGTGCTCAGCGTAGAGGTGGACCTGCAGGCCCGGACGGCTACTCTGCAGCAACCGGAGCCCGGTGCTGCCGTGAACGATGACATGCCGGAGTTCCGCTGGCAGTTCCGGGGTGAGAACGAAGTAGCCCGGGTGGAAATTGCTGAAGACAAGGATTTCGGCAACCTGATTGCCACCAGTGAATGGGCACCGGACCAGAGCGCACTGCCATCACGCCCGCTCTCGCCGGGGCAATATTACTGGCGCGTGGTCACCGAAGCCGGGGGCAATTCCGTTGCTACCAGCGAAACCCGCTCCCTGGTTGTTAACGGCACGTTGCCACCGGTACGTATTATCAGCGTGAACTACGTGGACAGCCAGGTAAGGGTGTTCTGGCAGAAGGTGGATACCGCCACGGACTATCGCCTGCAGCTCTCCGAGGAACCCCGGTTCAACAACATAATCAAAGAGGCAACACTGTCTGATACCACGGCGGCCTTGCGCCTGATTCCCGGAAGACGGTATTTTGTGCGCTTGAAAGCCCTTTCTGATG
>CAZFPG010000523.1:0-2456 GCA_964521055.1 uncultured Marinobacter sp. | reverse complement strand
GCATAGAGCACTGAAGGCTCCGGCGTGGGAAAGAAGTTGAACCCCAACCGGCCACCCACCAGCAGCCCCACTGTTAGCAGTGCGACTGCCAGCGCTGAAGCCAGAGTGACGCCACGATGCTGCAGAGTGTAGCGGGACGCCCTGCGGAAAGGGCCTTCGCGGAAACGGTCGAAGCCAGTTTCGAACCGTTTACGCAGTCGCTCTATGGGGCCGGGATCTGACGGCTTGCGCTTGCCGGGAGTGAATGCATGGCGCAGGTGAGCCGGCAGCACGATAAAACATTCCAGCAACGAGGCAATCAGCACGCAGATCATCACAAGAGGAATGTCCCCGAGGATGTTGCCTATCACTCCACCCACCACCAGCAGGGGCATAAAAGCCGCCACGGTGGTCAGTGAAGAGGCCAGAACCGGCCATACCATCCTCTTGGCAGCCCCCTCCGAGGCATAGATGGACTCCTCTCCCATGCGGGCATGGGCGTCGGCGTCTTCCCCCACCACAATGGCATCGTCAACAATCACCCCCAGCGCCATGATCAATGCAAACAGGGAAATCATGTTGATAGAGCCACCGATACCCCAGAGCACTGCCAGCGCAGCGAGGAAAGCGGTGGGAATACCGATAGCCACCCAAAGGGCTACCCGGCCCGGCAGGAACAGATACAGCAGGATAATCACCAGAACCAGACCGCCCATGCCGTTCTTGATCAGCAGGGAAATCCGGTCGTCCAGCAGTTGCCAGGTTTCGTCATAGACCTCCAGTTCCACAGAGGGTGGCAATACCGGCCGGGTGTCCGCCAGCCACTCTTCCAGAACACCCGCAGCTTCCAGGGAGTTGCCATCCTCGGCACGCTGAAGCTGGAGTTCTACCGCCGGGTGGCCAGCCCGGGTCAGATTGACCTGACTTTCCCGCGCTTCCTGGCGAATAATGGCAATGTCGCCAAGGTTCAACTGTGTGCGTTCGTCACTGAGCACCGGTATGGTTTCAAACGCCTGGGGGCTGCGGCGCTGCTCAACAGACCGCAGCTCGCGGGTCGCGTCCTGCTGCCCCATCATGCCGGCAGGCAGGTCCCGTGAGATGGATCCCACACGATCAGCAATCTGGTCCAGGGACAGGCCCAGGGCTTCCAGGCGTTCCACCGGTACATCAATGCTGATCTGCTGTTCAGGCAGGCCGCGAATCGATACCCGGTCGATGCCCCGTGCCAGCAGTTCGTCTTCGTATCGATAGGCCAGTTGCCGCAACTCTGATCGGTCCATGTCGCCATAAACCAGCAAACGCCCAACGGGCTCGTATCGTTCGAACCGGGTTACCTGGGGCTCCTCCGCTTCCGCAGGCAGGTTGGTGAACTCGTCCACCTGCTGGCGTACATCATCCAGGGCCTGGATCGGGTTGGTGTTCTCGGTAAATTCCAGGGTGATGGACGATACCCCCTGGGCAGAGGTGGAGGTCATCTTCTTGAGTCCCTGAACACTCCGTAGCCGCTGCTCCAGGGGATTGGTGATGCCCTGCTCCACGTCCTCGGCGGAGGCACCACTCCAGACCACCCGCACACTGACAATATCCAGGGCGAAGTTGGGGAAGAACTGGATGTTCATCCGGGTCAGCGCCAGGGTGCCGCCGAGCAGCATCATCAACATGACCAGGTTGGCAGCTACCCGATGATGAACAAAGAAACCGATGACACCACGGCGGCGCCTCAGTCGCCCGCCTCCTGCGCATCGCCGGCCAATTCCACCTTCAAGCCGGTCATGGCATTGGGAAGGTGAGTCGTAATCAGGGCGTCTCCAGTCGTCAGGGCGTCTCCAGTCGTCAGGCCTTCAGCCGACACCAGCACCTGACGCTGGCCGTTGGAGCCCCTGGCCTCACCCAGGCGTTTCACGGTGACACGCTGCATGCGGGACTCATCGGTCATGCGGTATACACTGTCACTGCCGTAGAGGGCGCTATAGGGGATGGCAATGGCATCCTGCCTTGGTGGCCTTTGCAGAGTCACGGCCAGCAGTCCGCCCGGGCGCAGGCCACCGGCATCGCCGTCTAACGTCAGAATCGTCTCGGTTCCCGAAGGGTCACTGGTACCGGCGAAGCGCGACAGGGTAAAACGGTGCCGGCCGTCTCCGGTTGTCGCCTGCAGTTCAGCACCGGCGTCCAGCGCATCCAACAGCTCCTGTCGGAACACATCCGGAACCCTGGCCCGAAGTTCCAGCCCCTGGTCCGGATAGACGGAAAGCAGCCGGGCATTCTGTGATACGCGGTCGCCCTCCGCCACCTGGATATCCGTCACAATACCGTTAAAGGGGGCGGTGACCGTGGCTCTCCCGGCATCCCGGCGCACAGAAGTCAGCGCCGCCTGGGCCCGGGCCAGCCTGGCCTCCAGGCTCTGCATCCGGGACGGGTGTTCCTCTACTGCCCGCTGCCGGGCGGTAACCGTGAGGCGGGCGCGGGCAAGAGCGTCC
>CAZFPG010000522.1:0-2461 GCA_964521055.1 uncultured Marinobacter sp. | reverse complement strand
GGATGCAACTGCCGCAGCCGCGCCAGGTGCAGGAAGCGGGGATGGGCACGGTTGAGCATCTGCAGCAGCATGAAATCCGCCACATCCGCCACGCCCCCCTGCCCGGGGGCGCCCACACGCTCGGCTATGTTCCTGGCCCGCTCCCGCATCAGCCCGGCCATTTCCCCCACGAACCTCTGCAGCCGGGGCGCCGCACGCACGCTGAGCATGGTGGGAATGAAGTTCGGGTCCATCACCAGGCTGCCGTCCGGCCGTTTCTCCAGGATCCGGCCGATGGCCAGGGCCGCGTAGGCGCTGCGATCGTCCCGTTCCAGCATCAGTTTCGGGGCCACCCGGGCCACGTCGATGGTGTGGGAATCACCGTCGATGGAATGCAGGTCACGGATTTCCTCACTCTGGGCGCGGAAGCGGCCGGCAGTGGCGGCCTCCGGCCACTCCACTTCCGCCAGGCTTTCACTGCCTAGGGGCAGTGCCAGGTACACCACCTGGTTGGCTACGGAGGCGTCAGTGATTTCCAGGGGCTCGGGCATCACATCATCCTGGGGCAGACAGAATCGCGTGCCATCCGGGAACAGGCCGCTGGCCCTCACCAGGCCAACGCGCCCGAAGCTCAGGTACTCAGCATTGAGCTCCAGGTCGCTGAAACCATAGAGGTAGTCCGAAACCGCCAGGGCCCGCTCGTTGATCTGGTGTTCCAGGTATCGCTGTTGCTGCTGGAAGTGCTGGGGCTTGATGAACAGCCCATCACTCCAGACGACTCGATTAGTAACTGCCATCAGGAATCATCCGACCTTGTGAGATTGACTTCACGCTCGCGCAGATTAACCAGCAGGTGATAACGACCACCGACCGGATCCACCTTCACCACCTTCTTCCACTGGGACAGGTTGGGATAGGCATAGAAAGCAATCACACCAATGAAACGGGTGTCTTCGGCAATCTCGAACGGCTCGATGAACTTGAACTGCCCCGGCACCAGGGTGTAATCACTGTGGTCGATGTAGTTTCTCCCCAGGGACGGCTCCAGGTCGCCAAGCAGCTGATCAAAATCCGCCGCCATCAGCCGCGAGCTGTCTCGCATCTGGATGACCTGGAACGCAATGGGGGTGGGCGCCAGGGATTCGTTTGGGTTCACATCCGGCTCCGCCAGCATGGTCAGGTCCACCCGGCTGGGCAGATCTTCGGCATAGCCAACGGGGATATCCGGATCCCAGATCACCTTGGCGGTTTTGGTAACAGCGTTGTAGGGGGTGCTACACCCCACCAAAACGAGAATGGCGACCAGCAAACTCCATTTGCAGTACTTCACGACAGGTTCTCCCTCTGTAATTGGCGCAGTTGTTGATCGTAAGCCTGGTCAAACACCTCCTGGAAAAGGCGTTCGAATCCCTGCTGACGACTGGAACTCAGTTCCCGGTAATAGTGTTGGTACATCTCCCATGCCCAGTTGCTCTCGTCTTCGTCCGTTTTCAGCCCACGACGATAACCGTGAAAGCGACGCAGCAATGCCTCCGGTGAAAAAGCGTGGAGAATGGCGTCCAGCCCCTCGCGGATGGCGGTCTGCGTGGCGACCTGGTGATGATGCAGGCTCTGCAGGCTTTCACTGACCGCCGCAGGTGCAGACAGATGCACCGGGCTACGCTGGCTGGCGAACAGGGTCTGCACGGTATCCTTGTAATCCTCGCCCAGGCGTAAGGGGTTGTCCTCAATGGGCTGCAGTCTGGTACGCAGGGCCTGATGGCGGCTGTCCTCACCCTGGTGCAGGGCCAACAGGCCTTCCACCGTGGCTTTCAGGGTCAGGCCGGCCTCTTCCAGGAACAGGCGCATTTCATCGCTGTCGGCAAAGCCCAGGTCTGTGTCCATGCCGCGCAACAGCGGCGCCCCGCTGATGTGCTGGCGGCTCTGGTCATTGGTCTCCCGGCGGCGCGCCGGCCTGGTGGTCTCGGACATCCTGTCACGCTCTCCTTTTCGCATGGGTAGCCCCATGGCTACATCGCGGTTTTCTCGGTACTCGTCGGTCACGGCTCCGTCGCTGGCATACCACTCCGGTTTGTCCGCCAGCAGGGAATCCCGCTCACGGCTGACAGCATCTTCAGCGCTTCGGCGCTCTTCAGTGGCAGTTGTCCAGGCCTGCAGGGGATCATCGCTGAAGGTTTCACCCGGGGCCGGCTGCAAGCCGTTCAGGGGTTCATCGCCGATGGTCTCCAGTTCGCGCTCTTCGGCACGCATCAGCTGGCCTTCGTCTACGTTCACCAGGCTAGCATCTTCGGCTTCCTCAGGCAGGGCACCCTCCTGGTAATCGCCCCTGAGCACTTCCGCCTTGAGCTGATAACGGCCAATGGTAATGGTGTCGCCGCTCTTCAGGCGGGCCCTGCGCCCCCGGCCTACCGGCTGGGTGCCACTGTTGATGTAGGTGCGGCCACTGCGGTCGATCAGGCAGAACACACCGTCCATAAAGCGC
>CAZFPG010000521.1:0-2470 GCA_964521055.1 uncultured Marinobacter sp. | reverse complement strand
AGAGTGCCAAAACCAGCAGATTATTGCCACTATTTCATGTAAAAACAGGCAACTTCGGGTAACAGCGCACAGAAACGCTGAGTGGGGGAGGGTATGGACGACCCACCGCGAGCCGCCTGAAATCAGTTGTTGCTGGGAACTACAACAGATTCGTCAAATTCAATTTCCATGTCTCTTCCTCTCGTTCAATGAGTAACCCGAACCGGGCATTCAAGATATACACTAAGTCTATGCGCATGATGGTTTTCCACAATCCGTAAAACCCGTATCAGACCAAAGGTATAAGGGAAAGTACCTGCCACCCGACCGGAAAATCCTTTCGTCAGAATTTCTGATCTATGCATGCAAAACATTTCGATTGGTTTTAAGTGCGCCTGTTCCTACACTGTTTTCAGAGTTTACGGCAGGCAAGGGCCTGTTAAGCAGGGAGACAGCTATGCAGGTACGCAATACCGCCAACCGGTTTGGCGTTGTAACCATCGGTATTCACTGGTTGGTAGCCGTTGCAGTGTTCGGTCTGTTTGGTCTTGGCTACTGGATGGTGGACCTGTCCTACTACGATGACTGGTACAAGACGGGCCCGGACATCCACCGGAGCATCGGTATTCTGTTGCTGTTGCTCATAATGGTGCGACTGGTGTGGCGTTTTATTAACCCGGTACCCCGTCCCTTACCCAGCCACAGTCGCTTTGAGGTCCTGGCAGCCCATGGTGCGCACCTGCTGCTCTATGTTCTGCTTTTCGTCGCAATGATCAGCGGCTATCTGATTTCCACCGCGGACGGGTCGTCCATTAGTGTGTTTGACTGGTTTGAGGTGCCATCGGTAACAGGCCAGATCAAGGGGCTGGAGGACACGGCCGGAGTCGTTCACTACTGGTCAACCTGGGCCCTGGTCATACTGGCCGGCCTGCATGGTCTGGCTGCTCTGAAGCATCACTTCATTGACCGGGACGACACCTTGCGACGCATGCTGGGTACGGACCGTCGCCAACACTGATCTTGATGATCGCTACAATCGTGCCTTCGGGCCTTTTCAACAAGGAGATGAACATGAAAAAACTGCTGCTTGCATCTGCAGTCACGCTCACAATGGCTGGTGGAGTCCAGGCCTCCGAACACAGCGGAACCTACGCCTTTGATACCGAAGGTGATCACCAGTTCATTACCTTCAAGATTTCCCACCTGGGTTACAGCTGGCTTTACGGGCGCTTCAATGAATTTGATGGGCAGTTCGTCTACGACGCCGAAAACCCCGAAAACAGTTCCGTGGAAGTAACAGTGGATACCTCCAGCGTCGATTCAAACCACGGCGAGCGGGACAAGCACCTGCGGTCGGACGACTTCCTTCATGTCAGTGAATACCCGGAAGCGACATTCAAGAGCAAGCGGGTAGAAGTTGATGACGAGGGCGAAGCTGACATCATCGGTGACCTGACACTGCGTGGGGTAACGAAAGAGGTGACCCTGGACGTGGAAATGCTGGGTCATGGTGATGACCCCTGGGGAGGCTACCGCATGGGGTTCGAAGCCGGAACCGAGTTCAAACTGTCTGACTTCGGAATTCCGATGGACCTGGGCAAGACTTCAGAAACGGTCGAGTTGATCATTTCTGTAGAAGGTATTCGCCAGTAAAACTGCTTTTCCCCATCCCCCCCCCCGCAGCGGGGATGGGGTTGTTCCTGTCAATTCATACCTTGAACCTACCGGTCTGCTGCTCAAGTTCTTTGGCATAGGCGTCAAGTGATTCGCTTATGCGGTCATGCTCCCTGACCGTTCCATTCCTTCGAAAGCCAGGTCATTGATTTCTGTGACACTGCGGTTAATCTCGTCAACCACCTGAGTCTGCTGTTCTGTAGCCGACGCCACGCCTATGTTCATGTCGCTGATATCCGCCATCGACTCAAGAATGCCCTGCAGTTCGGCCTCGGCTTCAGTTGCAAGCTTCTCTGTCTCCACGGCTTCCTTGCTTCCGGTTTCCATCACCGCCACGACGTCCGCAACGCCGGTCTGAAGGGTGGTAATCATGGTCTGTATGTCTTCAGTTGACTGCTGGGTTCGTTTAGCCAATGTGCGTACTTCGCCGGCAACCACTGCAAAGCCCCGGCCCTGCTCCCCGGCGCGGGCTGCCTCGATAGCAGCGTTGAGTGCCAGCAGATTGGTCTGGTCGGCGATTTCCCGAATAACGTCCAATACCGAAGTAATGTTCTCCGAGTCCTGAGAAAGTTTGCGCATTACCCCTGAACAGATGAGTTGCGGATGATGCACCATTACGCCCCTTTTCTTGGGATCAGGGCTATGGCGGAAATTGCGAAAGGTAAGGCGACTTTGGCTCTCAGGCCCAAAGATTTTTTATATTCATTTTTCCTTGCTGACCTTTCCGGGGGAGCGTGGTACGTCTGGTCAGAATAGCAGAGGAGGGCGGTTTGTCACTGTTCGGGGATACCGGTCCGGGCCGCGCCCGGAAGAGGTA
>CAZFPG010000520.1:0-2504 GCA_964521055.1 uncultured Marinobacter sp. | reverse complement strand
CCCACAACGCCGCCGGGGTACCCGGCACCGTGGCCGGCCTTGCCCTGGCACTGGAACGGCATGGCACAATCTCCCTGGAACAGGCCCTGGCGCCGGCAATAAAGCTGGCACGGGAAGGCTTTATAGTGCCCGACCGCTTTACAGAAGGCCTGGAGCAGGCCCGGGAGCGGCTGCAGCGATGGCCAGCCACCCTTGAAACCTTTTATAAAGGGGATGGTTCGGCCTGGCAGCCGGGCGAACGCTTCCGGCAGCCGGAACTGGCAGACACCCTGCAGCGTATTGCCGACCAGGGTATCGAAGGCTTCTATGAGGGCAGAACCGCACAACTCATCGTAGAGGAAATGGAGCGTAACGACGGCCTCATCACCCTGGACGACCTGGAAAACTACCAGCCGCAAATCCGCCAGCCAGTCCATGGCACCTACCGCGGCCACGACATCTACTCCATGTCACCGCCCTCCTCCGGTGGCACCCACATTGTGCAGATTCTCAATATTCTTGAGGGCTACCCTCTGGGCGACTACGGCCACAATTCCGCCGCCAGCATTCACCACATGGCCGAGGCCATGAAGCTGGCCTACGCAGACCGGGCCGAGTTCCTGGGGGACACCGACTTTGTGGATGTGCCCCTGAAGGGCCTGACCAGCAAGGCCTATGGCGAATCGCTGCGCAAAACCATCAACCCGGACAGGGCCCGCCCCTCTGCCGACATCCGCGCCGGCGACCCGGAGGCCTATGAAAGCCCTGAAACCACCCATTTCTCAATAGTCGACCGCTGGGGCAATGCTGTTTCCAACACCTACACCATCAACTTCAGCTACGGTTCCGGCATTACCGTTACCGGCGCCGGATTCCTGCTGAACAATGAAATGGACGATTTCAGCGCCAAACCGGGCGAACCCAACGCCTATGGACTCATCGGCGGTGAAGCCAATAAGGTGGAACCAGGCAAGCGCATGCTGAGCTCCATGTCGCCGACCATCGTCAGGCGCGATGGCCGCAACTATCTGGTCACCGGCAGCCCCGGTGGCTCCCGGATCATCACCACCACCTTGCAGGTGGTGCTCAATGTGATTGATCATAATATGAACATACAGTCTGCGGTCACTGCACCGAGGATTCACCACCAGTGGCTACCGGACGAGATCCGCATTGAACAGGGCATCAGCCCCGATACCGTGCGGTTACTGGAAGAAAAAAGCCACAAAGTGGTCACGGGCAGCGCCATGGGCGCTATCCAGAGCATACTGATCGACAGCGACGGAACCCTGCACGGCGGTGCGGACCCGCGCCGCAGCACATCGTCAGCCATGGGTTACTGAACCCGGGAGGTTTTATGTTTCTATCAGTGCAATTGAGTTGCTATCCGCTCACCGACGACTACAAACCACCCATCCGCGCGGTTGTTGAACGGCTGGAGAAGAGTGGCCTGGAGATTTACCCCGGCCGCATGAGCACAGAGATGTTCGGTGAGTATGATGAAGTTATGCGCGTATTGTCAGACACCATGAAATGGTCGTTCGAGGAGTACGGCAAAGCAGTGTTCGTGGCCAAGATCATGGAAGGTGACCGCAGGCCACGACAGTAACAAGCTAGTGGACGAGGCCGCGGGTAGCGCCTACCCGCGGCCAATAAACAACGCGCCGACCAGCACCAGCCCCAGGAAAGCCACAACCATATTGACGGCAAGCCCCCATCGAAACCCGTATCCAGCGGGAAACTCCGCCGGGCTTAGGGTGCGCAACAGCGCACGGAACTGGCGCGACGACCACACCGCGGCAAAGGCCCCGAGCAGAATAAACAGAATGCCGATCCAGAAGCCCAGCATGGCATTCACCACCCCCACGCTGTCTGGTGCAAGCACATGCAGCAGCAGGCCTGCCCGTTCGATCAGAAAACCAAACGCAATGAACGACAGACTGGTGCGGTTCCAGGCAAGCAGGGTACGCTCGGCAGCGAACAGTACTCTCGGGTCTTTCAGGTCAGACATGGGCTTCCTTTCTACCTTTCTATTCTGGCTACCTTTCTACTCCGGCGTTACTCTCAGCACACGGCCATCAGCGCTATCGGTCAGCACATACACTGCGCCATCGGGGCCCGTTCGAACATCGCGGATACGCTCGTCCAGCTCTCCGAACAGGGACCCTATTTCCTTCGCCTGGCCATTCTCCAGCCTGACACGATGCACCTGCCTGGTTACCAGGCCTCCGACCAGCAAGTCTCCCTGCCATTGAGGAAACAGCTCCCCTCTGTAGAGGGCCATACCGGAAGGGGCAATGGAGGGCGTCCAGTGCAACAGGGGTGGCTCAATGCCCTCACGTTCCTTGAACGGCGTCACCCGGGCCCCGGTGTAATCCAGCCCATGGGTAGTGATCGGCCAGCCGTAGTTGGCACCCGGGCGGATAATATTGATTTCGTCGCCGCCCCGGGGTCCGTGTTCATGGGCGATGAGACGATCCTGCTCACTATCGTAGACCAGACCCTGCACATTGCGATGGCCATAG
>CAZFPG010000519.1:0-2518 GCA_964521055.1 uncultured Marinobacter sp. | reverse complement strand
AGGCGCAGCAGAGCGTAACCATAGTCACGGTCCTTGCCGATAATGTTGGTGTAGGTGTGGTGCTCGTAGTTGTGGGTACGACGCCAGGAATCGCCGGTACACACCGTGTCCCACTCATAGGTCTGGGAGTGCAGAGACGGGTCGTTCATCCAGTCGTACTGGCCGTGCATCACGTTATGGCCGATTTCCATGTTCTCGATGATCTTGGAAATACCCAGTGCTGCGGTAGCTGCCACAAAGACCGGCGGAATAAACCCGAACGGCATCAGAACCCGGCCACCCACTTCCAGGGACCGGTGCAGCCGCACGATCCTGCGGATGTAGCGGGCGTCCCGCTCACCCAGGTCGGCAATGACCTGATCACGGATGGTGTCCAGGTCCTGTTCCAGTTCTTTCAGCTGTGTTTCGTTCATCTTCTTCATGGTGTCCTCCTTGCAGTACCGTTATTCCGGCACTGCGAATAATGGGTTCAGGCGTTGTGGCGGGGCCGGTCAGATATCAATGGACACCGGCCCGCTGGGAACAGACACACAAAGCTGAATGGTTTCCTCGCCCGGCCCGGAAGCCTTTCCGGTGAGGCGATTGACTACGGTGCCGCTGGTCTTGCGGCAACTGCATTGGTGGCAGATACCCATGCGGCAGCCATAGCGGGGTGAGAGCTTCGCCGCCTCGGCAATCTCCAGCAGAACCGCATCGCCCTCGGAAGAAACATCCAGGTTGCTGCGTTCGAAGTGAACTGCGCCACCCAGGGTGTCGGTATCCAGATTGACGGCGGGTACCGAGAAAAAGGTGCTGTGAATGCGATCCTCGGTAATGCCCCGGCGATAGAGCAGGTCATTGGCCAGGTCCATAAGCCCTTTGGGCCCGCAGAGATAGCAGCGTCTGGCCGCCAGCCCCGGAATCTCGTCCAGGTGCTGGTCGTTGAGAAACTGCGGCGGGGACGTCTCGCTGGTGGCGTATACCTTCAGTGTAAAGGCAGCCCAGCGGCCGGCCAGCGCGTGCAGTTTCTCCGCCGCAATCACGTCTGCCTGGGTGCGCACGAAGTACAGTAGTGTCACCGGGGCCCGGTAATCTGAAGCCGCCATGGTCTCCAGCTGGCTCAGTACCGGCGTAATGCCACTACCGCCGGCGATATACAGGGCTGGCTCCTCGGGTTGGGGGACTCGGAAGTCGCCGAAGGCGTCTCCCAGCCCAATAACCGTGCCGGGTTCCAGGTGATCGTGTATCCAGTTTGTCACCAGCCCGCCAGGCAGGCGCTTGATGGTCAGGGTTACGCTACCATTAGCCTGCCATTGAATCGGTGAGCTGGACAGGCTGAATGTCCGGTTGCGGCGAATACCATCAATATCGATACCGATGTTCACATGCTGGCCGGCCTCGAACCCCTTCCAGCGTTTGGCGGGCGCCACCACAAAGGTTTTGGTGTCTGCGGTTTCGTCGTGGATTGCAGTCACCCTGGCCGGAGTATACTGCTGCACCCACATGGGATTGATGCGCTCCAGCAGGGGGTCGAAAAAGGCAGCCGGGTCGTCCCGGTTAAAGAGCTGCCTGCCCAGCCAGTGCAGGGTGGATGACTTCTCCAGTACAGATATCATGATCGCTCTCCTTTGTACTGATGTGTACAAGTGTTCACTTATGTGTACGACTGTACACACGGAGGAGCGAGGCAGCAATCAGCAGAATAACATTGTCCTAAAATGACAAGTCCGGGTTATTTTTAATCCATGAATGTGTACACTTGTTGACTTGTGATTGGCAGCGGGCAGCACCTGGGCTATGGCAGACAAACAAAGACGCAAGCCGGGAGAAACCCGGGAGAAGCTAATGAACGCGGCACTGGCCCTGGTGGGGAAGGGCAGGCACTTCGCCAGCCTGGGCATAAGGGAAGTGACCCGGCAGGCCGGAGTGGTGCCCACCTCATTCTACCGGCATTTCCGCAATATGGACGACCTGGGCCTGCAACTGGTGGACGAGCTGGGGCTGGTGCTGCGGCGCATGATGCGGGAGGCCCGCGCCAATGTCTTGCAGGCCGACAAGCTGATTGATGAATCCGTGGGGATTTTTATCGCCCATGCCCGCAATAACCGCAGCTTCTTCATGTTCATGGCCCAGGGGCTGGCAGGAGAAAGCCGGGCGGTTCAGGAAGGCATTCGCAGTGAGATGCGCTATTTTGCCAGCGAACTGGCCAATGACCTGCGGCGCCTGAAGCTGGCGGATCACCTTAGCGATGCCGATCTGGACATGACCTGTGACCTGGTGGTCCGCAGCGTGGCTTTCAGTCTCACGGACATTCTTGTGATATCGCCAGAGGACGAATATCAGGAAGAGCAGGTCAGAAAACGCACCGCACGTTTTCTGCAGCTGATATTTGTGGGTGCCGCCCACTGGAACAGCCACCCGGAATAACCCGCTGCTGAAGCATCGAGCCGCGCAAGCATGCATCCATGCAGTCCAGCTTGCCCAGGCACCGGCCGTGTGGCCGGTTGATGATCAGGCTTTGGGGGTGGTTTTTTTGCGT
>CAZFPG010000518.1:1344-2531 GCA_964521055.1 uncultured Marinobacter sp. | reverse complement strand
TCCTTCATGGCCACGGAGGCGGCCTTGATCCGTTCCCGGTAACTGAACTGGAAGATGGCGCTCTGGCGGCTATTGCCACCGGCCTTGCCGTTGTATTCCACCGGCTCGACCCTGGGGGCGTCGCCATGGTGGTCGGCGATGACCAGGGCGGGCTGGTGGTTGCCTTCTACGTCGCCGTGGTTGTAGCGGTAGTGCCAGCCTTCTTCGGCGGCCAGTCATTCCATGGGGTCAGACCCCAACGCATTTTAAGCGGTGAAATGTATCGGGGTCTGACCCCAACTTGAAATTGGTTGCGGAGTGCGGCAGATTGTTGCGTTTTCAAATCAGTTCACAAGGAATGTGACATGGCCCGCCGACCAAGGATTTGCCCGGCCGGGATGCCCCAGCATGTGATTCAGAGGGGGAATAACCGGCAGGTTTGTTTTCAGGATTTTTCAGACAGAGCCGCCTACATCGCTTTTCTCTCCCGCTACCAGCAAGAGCATGAGGTGGACATTCATGCCTGGGTTCTGATGAGCAATCACACCCATCTTCTGGTGACACCACAAACGGACCAAGCGCTGTCAGGATTAATGAAAGCCCTGGGCCAGCGTTATGCACAGTATTTCAATTACAAATACGAGCGTACCGGCACGCTCTGGGAGGGGCGATTCAAGTCCTGCCTGGTGGATACCGAGGGCTATTTTCTGCAGTGTCAGCGGTACATCGAACTAAACCCGGTAAAAGCAGGGATGGTGCAGTATGCCGGCGACTACCAGTGGTCGAGCTACCGTTGCCACGGGTACGGACTAAAAGCGAAGTGGCACACCCCTCACAGCTGCTACCTGGCGTACCAGCCGGACCCGGATCAGCGCTTTGAGAGCTACCGCTCCTTTGTGGCCAGCCCCGCTCCGGATGGCATGGATGACCTGATCCAATACGCCGCGATTGCAGGCAAGCCACTTGGAACAAAGGCGTTTCAGGAACAGATGCACACCCGCTATGGGGTCTGACCCCGGGACATTTGATGGAGGGAAATGTCTGGGGGTCTGACCCCATGGTTCTTAATACCAATTGCCGGCGGCCACGAAGAACGGGTTGAGCACATTCTCCTTGCCGTACTTCAGCGGTTCTCCGTCCAGTGTTTCCACTTTACCGCCTGCCGCCGACAACACCGCATGGGCTGCCCCGGTATCCCACTCGCAGGT
>CAZFPG010000518.1:0-1244 GCA_964521055.1 uncultured Marinobacter sp. | reverse complement strand
TTCAGGCCCCAATAGGCTTCCTTGAGCGCTGGGGCCGTCACCACACCCATGATGGGCTCGCCATTTTCAATAAGCGCGATGTTGACGGTGAATTCGCCGGTGCGCTGGGTAAAATCCCTGGTGCCGTCGATGGGGTCAATCAGCCAGAAGCGCCGCCACTGCTTACGCTCGCTCCAGGGGATCTCTGCACCCTCCTCCGACAACACGGGAATGTCGTGGCTGAGATTGCGCAGGCCCGCCACAATTACCCGATGGCTGGCAATATCAGCTGCGGTAATCGGCGATTCGTCGGCTTTGTAATCTACCTTGAAGTCCGTCATATAGATGCTGAGGACTTTTTCGCTGGCCGCGTCGGCGATTTTGAGGACATCCGGGAGGATAGAGCTGTAGTGCATGAGGGCTGGCTTCCTGCGTCAGATCAATAACTTTTGCGCTATTATGGGCGATAGTGACGCAACACATCAAAACTATTGCAAGGATGACTTCATGAAACTGCAATTCCTGGGTGGTGCAGGCACGGTAACTGGTTCGCGTTACCTGCTGTCGGATGAGAAGCACCGACTACTGGTGGACTGCGGCATGTACCAGAGCGTTAAAAACCTGCGCAATCGCAACTGGGCGACGTTTCCGGTTGAGCCCTCGTCTATCAATGTGGACGAATCCATCGAGCTCAACACCGTACGCTACCCCTGCATTATCATTTCAGCCAATGGTGGGCGCGTGCTGCATCATTTGAAGACGCTACTGTCCAATCTACGGAACAGCATCGTGTTTGCAGGGTTCCAGGCGCCCGTGGGGATGCGCTGGTGAACGGTGCGGAGTCGGTGAAGATCCATGGGGAGCACTGCCGATGAAGGTGTATATTACCCATGGTGAGATTGTGGCTAGTGATGTTATGCGAAAACGGGTCAGGGATCGGTTTGGGTGGGATGTTGAGATGGCGGAGTTGTTTGATGAGGTTGATATCTAAAGCCAAACCAATCCGTGAAACCCACCCAATTTAGAGTACCGTGCAGTTTGCAGGTGTGTAGCTAGCTCGCCACTGAGCTGCGGCAGCTTTATCGATAACACAACGCCAACTCCCTGCTGCAGTGCGTTCGAACCGAAGAATGACGTCTATCAGGTTTGGATGGGCATTGCCCCCCAGGGTCACTTGCAGGTGACCAGATCCGTCAGAGTTTACAGTAGCAATTTCAACTGCACTGTTACCCTTGGTGAGGTTTGAGGGGGTGTAGCCAAGAGAC
>CAZFPG010000517.1:0-2541 GCA_964521055.1 uncultured Marinobacter sp. | reverse complement strand
CCACTGACCATAGACAGCTCCATAGGGGCGGGGCGTGTTGCGCTTGCCTTTGAGTATGATGGCCGGGGATTCCATGGCTGGCAGTACCAGAAGTCCGGTGTCCGCTCCGTTCAGGGAGAGCTTACCCGGGCTGTTTCAAAGGTGGCGGACCATCCGGTTGAGCTGGTATGTGCCGGCCGTACGGATGCCGGAGTGCACGCCAGTTACCAGATTGCTCACTTTGAAACCCCTTCGGTAAGGAACCCCCGCTCCTGGGTCATGGGAATCAATACGTCGTTGCCATCTGACATTGCCGTGCATTGGGCCGGTAATGGTGTCGGCGATTTCCATGCCCGTTTTTCAGCGACCTACCGGCGGTATCGATACGTGATTTACAACCATCCCGTGCGGCCAGGTATCCTCAGTGGCCAGGTCAGCTGGACCTTCCGCCCCCTGGATGCGGCGTTGATGAATCAGGCTGCCCAGTTTTTGAACGGAGAGCACGATTTCTCGTCATTCCGTGCCGCGGGTTGCCAGTCCCGATCGCCCATTCGTTTTATGGAGGCAATCAACGTAACCCGAAAAGGCGAGTTCGTCGTAATTGACGTGCAGGCCAATGCATTTCTACACCACATGGTCCGCAACATTGCCGGGGCACTGATGGCTGTTGGCTGCGGGAAGCAGCACCCGGAATGGATTCGTGAGATACTGGAAACCCGGGACAGGGCCGCTGCAGGAGTAACCGCTCCCCCCCATGGCTTGTATCTGGTGGATGTGGGGTATCCAGGAGAGTTTTCGATACCGGCAGCGCAGTGCGGGCCGGGCTTCGTAACCCCCTGGTTCAGCACCGCCGATAACCGGCCGCGTGATCCGACACATATACATCGAAAGCAGCGATAATCGCCTTATGAGAACCCGAATCAAAATCTGCGGGATTACCCGGAAACAGGATGTGGTCGCCGCGGCAAAGGCGGGTGCCGACGCATTGGGGTTTGTGTTCTATGAGTCCAGCCCCAGGTACGTCACACCGGATGCTGCGCGGGAGCTGGTCAAGGCAGTGCCGCCATTCGTGACCGCCACAGGGTTGTTCGTTAACCCGGCAGCGGACCATGTAAAGGCTGTATTGTCCCAGGTGCCCCTGGATCTGTTGCAGTTTCATGGCGACGAGTCCCCGGAGTTCTGCAACAGTTTCGGTGTGCGCTGGATCAAGGCGGTACGGGTGCGGGAAAGTTCCGATATTGAAAATGCCTTCCGGGATTATCGCCATGCCAGCGGGTTACTGGTAGACGCCTGGGACCCGCAAAAGTATGGCGGAACGGGGCAGGCTTTCAACTGGTCACTGATCCCTGAAAGCCGCCCGCTGCCGCTGATATTGGCTGGCGGGCTGGCTTCTGATAACGTATCTCGCGCTGTCGCGCAGGTTCGGCCCTGGGCTGTTGATGTCAGTGGTGGTGTGGAAAGCAGCAAAGGCATCAAAGACGTCGAAAAAATCACTGATTTTATTAACGAGGTTCACCGTGTCGATGAAACTGACTGAAGAAATGCTCAAGGCGCTTCCGGATGCACGGGGTCACTTCGGTGCCTACGGCGGGCGATTTGTTTCCGAAACCCTGTTTGATTCGCTGATGACCCTTGAGCGTGAGTACCTGAGGCTCAGGGATGATCCGGAGTTTCAGGCCGAATTCGACAGGGACCTGGCGCACTATGTGGGCCGGCCCAGCCCGTTGTATTTTGCCGAGCGGCTGACCCGGGAAACCGGCGGTGCCCAGATCTGGCTCAAGCGTGAAGATCTGAACCACACCGGCGCCCACAAGGTGAACAACACCATCGGCCAGGCGCTTCTGGCGCGGTTCCTGGGCAAGAAACGAGTGATAGCCGAAACAGGCGCGGGGCAGCACGGTGTAGCCACGGCAACAGTCTGTGCCCGGCTTGGCCTTGAGTGCCACGTATTCATGGGCGAAGAAGACATCCGGCGGCAGACTCCGAATGTTTACCGCATGAAGCTGTTGGGTGCCGAAGTTCATTCCGTCACCAGCGGCACCCGCACCCTGAAGGATGCCATGAACGATGCCATGCGTGATTGGGTTGCCAACGTCGACGACACCTTCTACATCATTGGTACCGTGGCCGGACCTCATCCCTATCCGCTGTTGGTTCGTGACTTCCAGTCTGTGATTGGCCGTGAAACGCGCGCACAGAGCCTGGACCGCACCGGCAAGCTTCCGGACGCCCTGGTGGCCTGTGTGGGCGGCGGCTCCAACGCCATCGGCATGTTCTACCCGTTCCTCACAGATGAAAGTGTGGAACTGTATGGCGTGGAAGCAGGCGGCCTTGGTATTGATTCCGGCCAGCATGCCGCGCCCCTGTGCGCCGGCCGGCCGGGGGTTCTGCACGGCAACCGCACCTATCTGATGGAAGACGAGAACGGTCAGATCGCGGCTACACACTCCGTCAGTGCGGGCCTGGATTACCCCGGTGTTGGTCCGGAGCACAGCTGGCTCAAGGATATCGGTCGGGCAAACTATGTATCGGTGACCGACGACGAGGCACTGGACGGCTTCC
>CAZFPG010000516.1:0-2545 GCA_964521055.1 uncultured Marinobacter sp. | reverse complement strand
AGACCTCACCGTGCTGGAACGGGCTCATGGTGCCGGGGTCCACGTTGATGTACGGGTCCAACTTGAGAATAGTGACCTTCAGGCCGCGTGCCTCTAGGATCGCTGCCAGAGAGGCCGATGCGATACCTTTCCCCAAGGAGGACACGACACCGCCGGTGACGAAAATATAACGCGTCATGCAGATTCCGTGATTGTCTGGTTCGGTGAAGGAGGGAGATTGTCATCTCAAGATGGGACGCCAGACTACCAGAAAGGCCTCACCTTCTCAATTACATTCCCGCTCCACAACAATGCGCCAGCCACTGGCCTGGGCCTCTCCACAATATTTGTCGGAAAGCCACAGGTCGCCAACTCCGACTACTTCCTCATTGCCTTCCCCCGCCTCCAGAAGCAGCGGCAGCCGGGCTCTTTCCCAGGGTGGAATGTTTTTTTCCTGCAGCCAGTTCTTGAGGGATTTCGAAGGCCCGTCCGGGTCTGGCCGCAGGCGTTCGCCCCCTGCCCTCGTAGATATCCGTATTTCCGGCGCCGGTGTTTTGGGGTTGTCTGAGGCGATCAGGCTCAATCGCCATTCTCCCCATACCAGCTCCTCACCCGGAGCCAGGGCGGATTTACCCGCGGGCAGCGGCTGTCGCTCAGGCACCAGGTACAGGCGTCCCTGGAATCGGCGCACCTGAAAACCCGAACCCCGCATTTCCGGCTCTCGGTCCGGCGGCGAATTCAGCAAATCACCCAATACCTGGGGCCGGTCAGCCATTGCCGGCGGTTCGTGACCATGATGCCTGATCCACCAGCGCAGCAGATTTTTCTGCTCCGCCACGCCCAGCCTCACCAATGCGCTCACTTCCAGGGTGCCCCGGCCACCGGCGCACTGCTGCCATTGGAGCTCTGCCAGTTTTCCGGCGAGCTCATCACTCTCACGGCAGGCGGCGGCGCTATGCCGGAGACGGCTGATCAGTGATGGCCACCGTGACTTGAGCAAAGGCATGACAGACAGGCGGAGGAAGTTACGGTCAAAGCACTCGTCGGTATTGCTTGGATCGTCCACCCAGTCTATACAGAATTCAGTGGCCCATGCCCGCAGTTCAGAGCGACTGAAATCCAGCAATGGCCGGTACAACACCCCCTCACCCAGGGACCGCGAGCGAGGCATGCCTCCCAACCCGGCCACGCCGGTTCCCCGAAGCAGCCTGAACAACACCGTTTCCGCCTGGTCATCGCCATGGTGGGCCATCAACAACAACTCGCCGGGCACCAGAATGTCCTCAAAGACCCGATACCGGGCATTCCGCGCAGCTTCTTCAGTACCCCCACCGGAATCCTCCCCGGCGGCTTTACCACCACTGACAACCACTCGCCGGACATCCAGAGGCACGCCAAGCTCAAGGCACAGTTGCTGGCAGAAACGCTCGGTTTGCCCGGCATTGGGCTGCAACTGGTGATTTACATGGACAGCGGACAGCTCACCGGTGCCGGCATAGAGCCTTGCAGCAACATGGAGAAGCAGAACAGAGTCCATTCCGCCGCTGAGGGCAATTCGCAGGCGTGAATGATCGGGCAGGTTCCTGACCGGGGCGCGGAGGGCCTCCGGCCAGTCAGATCCGCAGCCGGGTTTACCGGCCGGTGTCATATCGGGTCAACCGCTCATAGCGGCGGGACACCAGCTCATCCTTAGGCAGACGGCTGAGCTCAGTGATGCCTTTGCTCAAAATCGTGCGCAGGGATTCGGCCATTTTCTGCGGATTGCGGTGCGCACCACCGAGCGGTTCGGTGATCACGTTATCCGCTAGCCCAAGGTCTTTCAGGCGGTCCGCGGTAACGCCCATGGCCTCGGCGGCCTGGGACGCATAGTCCGCACTCTTCCACAGAATCGAGGCACAGCCTTCCGGAGATATAACGGCATAGGTGGAGTACTGCAGCATATTGAGCTGGTCGCAGACACCGATAGCCAGGGCACCACCGGAGCCGCCCTCGCCCACCACCGTGGAGATGATCGGCGTCTTCAGCCGCGACATCACCGCCAGGTTAAAGGCAATGGCCTCACTCTGGCCACGTTCCTCGGCACCAATACCGGGATAGGCGCCCGGCGTATCGATAAACGTGAGGATCGGCATATTGAAGCGTTCGGCCATTTCCATCAGCCGCAGGGCCTTGCGGTAGCCCTCAGGACGAGGCATGCCAAAATTGCGCTTTACCTTGTCTCGTACTTCCCGGCCTTTCTGATGGCCGATGATCATCACCGGCTTACCTTCCAGGCGGGCCGTACCACCAACAATGGCCTGGTCGTCGGCATAACGACGGTCACCGTGCAACTCGTCGAAATCATCGAAGATCATCTCGACATAGTCCAGGGTATAGGGCCGGCGCGGATGGCGGGCCAGTCGCGATACATCCCAGGGCTTGAGATCCGAGAAGATGCTTTCCGTCAGGCTTACGCTCTTCTTGCGCAGCCGGCTGATCTCATCGGTAATGTTGATGTCGGTGTCGTTGCCCACCATGCGAAGCTCTTCAATCTTGGCTTCAAGGTCGGCAATAGGTTGTTCGAAAT
>CAZFPG010000515.1:0-2552 GCA_964521055.1 uncultured Marinobacter sp. | reverse complement strand
GTTTTCAGCGCGGGGGATTTGAGCGGGAATTCCAGGTTCTGTCGAACCGTCAGGTGCGGGTACAGGGAATATTGCTGGAACACCATGGCCACATTGCGCTGGGCAGGGCTCAGCCCCGTCATATCCTGGCCACCAATGCTGACATGACCGGAGTCTGGCAGATCCAGGCCCGAAACCATGCGCAGTGTGGTGGTTTTGCCAGCGCCAGTAGGGCCAAGCAGAACGACGAATGATCCATCCGGGATGGTCATGGTGAGGTCGTCCAGTGCGATGTCCGACCCAAAGGACTTGGATACGCCGGTCAAGGTCACTTCAGCCATGATTGATGACTCCCTGGTTGGCTTCGGATAGCAGTGCGCGCCCGCTTTCCCCATCGAACAGCGTTATGGTGCGCGGATCAAAATGCAGGCCGGTCATGTCCCCCGGCCGGGCCCTTTCATCGCTGGCAATCCGGGCCTTGACCATTCCGTTGGGGGTATCGAGGCTGACTATCTGGGTGGTTCCCAGGTATTCCGTCGCCGTGATGCGTCCCTTGTAGGGGGCCTGGCCGTCAAGGCGGACATGTTCCGGGCGCACACCGAAGGTCAGCTCACCACTGGCACAGTCCAGAAGTCTGGGTACATCCAGCGGGACCTCGCTCAGCGTTACCTGGTTCATGCCCTTGCCGATGGTGCCGTGAAAATCCAGGAAGTTCATGGGCGGCGAACCGATAAACTGGGCGACGAATTTGGTGGCGGGCCAGTCGTAAATTTGCTGGGGAACGCCAAACTGTTCCACAACGCCCTGGTCCATTACCACGATCTTGTCCCCCATCTGCATGGCTTCCAGCTGGTCGTGGGTCACATAAACCGTGGTGGAGCCCATGCGGTCATGCAGGGCTCTCAGCTCTTCCGACATGTGCTCGCGGAACTCTGCATCAAGCGCGCCCAGGGGTTCATCCATAAAGAAGGCCTTGGGCTCACGGACGATGGCCCGGCCCAGGGCAACACGCTGGCGGTCACCGCCTGACAGTCCGCCAACCGGACGATTCAGAATGTTTTCAATGCCCAGAATCCGGGCGACTTCAGCGACCTTCTTACGCGCATTGGCCCGGGACATGCCCTGGCTGATCAGCGGGTAGCTGATGTTTTTGCCCACGTTCATATGGGGGTAGAGCGCGAACATCTGGAACACGAACGCGATATCCCGCTGGCTGGCGGGTTTCTGGCCCACCTCTTCGCCATCGATATAGATTTCGCCGCTGGTGGGCAGCTCCAGGCCCGCCATCATCCTCAGCGTTGTGGTTTTTCCGCAGCCCGAGGGCCCGAGCAGCATGAAGAATTCGCCATCCTCGATGGTGAAACTTGAAGACTCCACGGCGGTAAAGGCCCCGAACTCCTTGCGCACGTTTTCAATTCGGATCTGTGCCATGGACTACTCCTGGAAGTGACTGACGACAAGGAACATGACCGTGCCGACGAGGATGACGATGAACGAGTAGGTGTACAGCGCCATCAGGTACGGCTGCATCAGCATCAATACGCCCACGCCGATCAGGACAGAAGCCAGGATTTCCCAGGGGCCGCGTCGGATCTCCATAAGGCCTCGAATAAACGCGCTCATTTGCGAACCGCTCCGAACGTAATGCCGCGCAACAGGTGCTTGCGCAGAAGGATGGTGAAGATCATGACCGGTACCAGGAAAGCGGTGGCGCCGGCTGCAACGGCAGGCCAGTCTTTGCCGGCGACACCGATGATGGTGGGAATGAAGGGCGGGGCTGTCTGCGCGGTGCCCGACGTCAGCAGCACCGCAAAGGCATACTCGTTCCAGGCAAAAATCAGGCAGAAAATGGCGGTCGAAGCTATGCCCGTTGCAGCCTGGGGCAATACCACCTTGTAGAACGCCTGAAAACGGGTATAGCCGTCGATCAGAGCAGCTTCTTCATATTCGATCGGTATCTCGTCAATAAAGCCTTTCAGCAGCCAGACCGACAACGAGAGGTTTACCGCGGTGTAAAGCAGGATCATACCCAGGTGTGTGTCGTTCAGGCCCAGGCTGCGGAACATCAGAAAAATCGGAATGGCCACCGCGATGGGCGGCATCATCCGGGTGGATAGAATGAAGAACAGCAGGTCATCCTTGAGTGGCACCCGGAAACGGCTGAACGCATAAGCGGCGGCTGTTCCCAGGATCATGCAAAGCGCTGTTGAACCGAATCCGATAATCACTGAATTCATGAAGCGCTCGCCGTAGCGGGACGGGCCGGAGATCACCATGCCCTGATCATGAACAATCTCCTCGTACCAGGTGGTCTGCTCGCTCCTTTCCTGGATGGTTTCAGCTGTGGCCCGCGTACGCTCGGTCAAGAGGTTCACATAACCTTCCATCGTGGGCTCGAAAACCACCTTGGGAGGATAGGCGATAGCATCCGAGGGGGATTTGAAACCGGTCGCGATGATCCACAACAGAGGGATGATGGTGAGGATGGCGTAACCGACGACCAGAATGCCGGCGACCCACTTGGTGCGACCGGATGGTTCCATGACTGAGGCATTCATCTCTGCTTCACCTTG
>CAZFPG010000514.1:0-2553 GCA_964521055.1 uncultured Marinobacter sp. | reverse complement strand
GGCAGAAAACATCAAAATTCGCAGAGCCGACGCCAGAGACCTGGACCTGAAGCTGGAAGATTACCTTACCCAATCCGACTCGTTGGGTTATGCGGTGCATGCCCCGGAATTGTTCTCTGGTGACCACACCCTGGATCTTTGCACCCATGATGAAGCCTATCGGCAACGTTCCGTTTCTGAATTGCAGCGCGTCATTGAACTTACCCGCGCACTTGGGAAGTATTTCCCGCAGCAAAGCACACCAAACATTATCGTCAATCTGGGCGGTTTTTCCGACAACAACTTTGTGGATGAAGCCGAACGCAATCGCCGTTATGAATTGCTGGCGAAAAGCCTCGCCTCACTTGATAGTTCCGGGGTACAGCTACTTGCGCAAACCATGCCCCCATTCCCCTGGCATTTTGGTGGGCAACGCTTCCATAATCTGTTTGTGTCCGCTGATGAGATCGTGCGGATCTGCGACTCGCTGGGCCTGAAAGTTTGCTTTGACGTGTCTCACTCGAAGCTCTCTTGTAATTACTTTGACTGGGATTTCGATGAGTTCGTGGCCAAGGTCGCACCGATCAGTGCCCATATTCATATCGCTGACGCCAGTGGTGTTGACGGAGAAGGCTTACAGGTGGGCGAGGGTGAGATCGATTTCGTCAGGCTCGGTAAGCAACTTCGTAAACTCTCTCCTCACGCCACCTGGATTCCGGAAGTCTGGCAGGGCCATAAGAATGGTGGGGAGGGCTTCTGGCGTGCTTTCTCTTACCTGGACAAACTGCTTTAATTCACCCTAAACGAGCGTGGCGTCGGCGACCAGGGTATCGGTCATGTCCTGCCGCGCCAGCACGTCACCCCAGGCATGGTCGAGCTGGCTGTCCCTGAGCATTGACCAGCGCTCGTGTCCGCCCGCTTTGCCTTTGCTGAGCCAATGCAACGCATTGGCCAGGGGGTATCGATGTACACCTGTTATGGCTGTTACCTGGAAATCTGCGGCGGTGAGAAGAGCGGTAAGGCTGGCACGGGTGTGCAGAATCAGGTGTTCGCTCCAGAAGGTATGGTCACGGAACTCGGGGCACTCTACAAAACTGATCAGGAAGTCCCGTGCATGGGGCACTTCTATGATGAGGCGTCCACCGTTGGTTAACTTCTTTTGAGCGGTTCTTAGCAGGGCGAGGGGGTCTTGAAGGTGTTCAAATACATGAAACAGGGTAATGACATCAAAGCCATCATCAGGTGCATCTTCGAGAGACTTGTATACCGGGTGTCCGAGATCCGATAAAAAGGCGGAGGCCGTTTCCTGGGGCTCTACACCCGCATATTCCCGTGTTATGGGGCCCAATCGGTCGAGCACGGCTCCGGACCCGGCGCCAATGTCCAGCCAGCGTTTTCCCCGCACGGCATTACCGTACTCCCTGAATCGCCGCTCGGTGTCGTCATTGGTATTGATTATGGCTCTTTTATCAACGCCAAACCGGTGGGTGGGAGCTTTTGCCTCGTAATGGCTATGGTCAATGTGTTGGGTTTCAGAAAGAAAGATGACACCGCTTTGGGTGCATTTTAAAACGTCGATGTCTGAGCGGTCGCGAACGTTGGGGTGGAGTTTTATAACGCTTTGCCGGTTACAGACTCCGAGCTGGCAAAGAAGGTCGAATATCGGATTATGCATCGCAGTGTGGCCACTCTAACCTGAGAGTTCTGTCTGGAATTGGCTTAATGTAGCAGCAAGCACGTTGGTTTTACCAACGTGCTTGTTTACTACCTCCCACTTTTTAGCCCTGCAACAACTGCAACACCTGCTGCGGCCGGGCATTTGCCTGGGAAAGCACCGACAGGCCTGCCTGTTGGAGTACCTGGGTGCGAGCCAGTTCCGCAGTCTCCGCCGCAAAATCCGCATCGCGAATTCGGCTATTGGAAGCCGACAGGTTTTCCGAGGTGGTGCTCAGGTTCGCAATGGTGGACTCGAAGCGGTTCTGTACAGCGCCCAGCTCGGCGCGGAAGCCGTTGATGGTGTCGATCGCATAGTCGACTGCGATCATGGCACGATCAGCGCCTTCTCGAGTTGTAATATCAACGAAATCCGCTGAGAGTGTGTCGTATTCCTGGGTACCGTCAACGGATATGTTAATGTCGTTTCCATCGGCTGTGCCGGCAATATCAACGGAGTATTCTTCGCCAAACTGGGAAGAGAATATGATGTTGCGGTTGCTGGAATCCAGATTCGCTGAGACACCGGTTCTGTTCGATGCGGCATTGACCTGGGCGACGATGTCATTTATCGAAGTTGCGTTTCTGACTTCAATATCAACAGGGTCTTCGTTTCGGTCTGACTGGATCGTGACCGCAAAATCAATGGTGTTGCCGTCCTCGAAGTATTCCTGAATGGTTGTATCGTTTGTTGCTGCGCCTACCGCAACGCTGGATGCTCCCCCGAAATCAGCGAGATCAAAGTCATACGGCTGGCCCAGACTGTTCCCAAGAACAACCGACCCGGAAGCAGCGCCCGCTTCAATTGTGATCCCCTCCAGGTCGGGATTGTTTCGAACCTGCTCCCGGAACTGGGTAAGA
>CAZFPG010000513.1:0-2555 GCA_964521055.1 uncultured Marinobacter sp. | reverse complement strand
AGGCCTGCACGCGGAAGTCCAGGTCCAGCACTACCAGGCCCACTTCCACCGATTCGAGCATGTCTACCAGCCAGTGGAAAGTGCGTGCTTCGATCTCTTTCATTGCCATGATTAATCCACCAGGTACTGCAGCCGTTGTTCAAGGAAGGGTACTGAGTCTTCGGTAAGCAGTACCAGCATGTCGCAACTGATGTCCCTGTCTTCCAGCTCGTAGCTGATCTCAATGCACAGCAGCTTTTCCTGTCGCGTGCTGTGGTGCTCCAGCAGGTCGCCAATCTGCCGGTGCTGGCCCAGTACCGTAGGGTGGCCCAGGCCGAGTTTCAGGTCCAGTTGGTCGCCTATGCCTTTCAGGAAAGCGCCGAACAGTATGCTGGACATGTCCATTAGCACCTCTACCTGGATGGTTTCGGCGTCCATATCTTCGTAGTGCAGCAGTTCGGCCATGTCGTTGAAGCTGGCGTCAGAGAACAGTAACAACGCCTCGCCGGCGATTCCGGAGCCAGTGAATCCCTGGCATACGGCGGAATAGCTGCTGTCGTCCTGTGCGGCGGAAATGGCCATGCTGAGTTCAGAGCGGGCAATCATTTCCACCCGGGGGATGGGCTGTTTGACGAAAACCCGCAACAGTCTTGCCAGCAGGTCCGATGAGCGGCCCATGGCGACGTTGGAGATCTCCTGCAGGTATTCGTTGAGGCTGATAGTGGCTTCATCGGCAGGGGCTTCAGCCTGTTGCTCATCGCTCTGTTCAGTGACGGGTACGAGATCCTCCGGCCGAAGAAAGCCGTAGTCCTGCAGCAGTTTTACCACCAGGTCGGTGTCTGTGGGCTTCTTGATGAAGTCGATGGCGCCCAGTTTGCGTACCCGTTTCCGTGCCTCGGGCTGGATGTCGCCGGAGACGACGATGGTCAATACCGGAAGGTCTTCCTTCAGCACGGCTTCCAGCACCTGGTAGCCGTCCATTTCCGGCATGTTGAGATCCAGGAACATCAGTTCGCCGGCGCCCGCCCTGAGTTTTTCGAGGGCATCGCGGCCGTCCATGGCAAAGGTGATGTCGGCGTTCCAGTTGGCAGGCAGGGCGCGGGCCATTTGCTTGCGTGCGAGAGAGGAGTCGTCGCAGATCAGAACGCGGGTGGTCATGGGTGCTCCGTTTATTATTTTCGCCAGTATAGCAGTGGCCCTTCCGAATTCTATGGCCTGTGATCTATCTCACTCTATTGGCCCTGGTGCCTGGGATATAGTGTCTCTGCGGTAACAAGCAGTAACAAAAATAATAACTGCAGGCTGCAGGGCCGGGCGTCGGATGGCAAGGCCTACTAACAAATCAGAGACACAACACTATGAGACAGGATGCTTGTTGGTATGCTGTCCCTCTCACCATCTGCCTGGGTATGTCGCCTGTTGCCCTGGCAGAACTGGAGCCCATTTCCGACAGGGAGATGAGCCAGGTGCAAGGGCAGGCAATGATGAGGGTAGACAACGTGGCTGGAGATACCCACCAGTTTACCCGCGTGACACTGGGGATTGATTCCGAGAAGCGGCTTAATGCTGACCACGTAGTTATGGGTGGGGATGACTCCGGTGCAGATCTGGATATCAAGAATTTCGCACTTGGCCATTATGTGCGCGACGACACCCGTGTGCAGATTGACGGCAACACCTACAACGTGGATGAAGTGGTTCCATTTGTGGGTATTGAGCCGTACCTGGAACTGGCTGAGCGGGATGGCCAGCTTTCCGGTTTCCGCTTCGGCCTGAACCAGGCCCGGGGTACGCTTTCGGGTGAAATTGCCAGCTTCAGCGGCAACCTGGACCTGAAAATTGACGATGGCAGTGGCAACACCGTGAATGCCGCCCTGTTTGACGATGACGGAGTGGCCACCAACCACCGTGCCACCCAGATCGGCCTGGCGGGTGAGGATGGTACCTGCGGTGAATGTGTGCCGCTGACCAACCTGCTGTCCATGGATATCGGCGTGGACAACGGTGATGATACCGTTGGCTTCACCAAAGACCTGTTCCTGGCGTTCCAGCGGGAGTCCGTGGATTGGCAGGACCTGGATGGCTCGAATGTGATTCAGGGGCCGGAAGGCGTGTTCCTCAACCTTCCCACCAGCATGACCCTGGACATGCAGACGCTGCAGGATGGGGTGCAGCGGGAGCGGACCCACTATGTAGATCGCGGTACCGGGATGTTTTGATTACACTACCCTGCATTCGAATTATTAACACAATGCAGGAGTCCTCCCGGTGATCCGCTCTTTCTACTGGCACGACTACGAAACCTTCGGTGTCGACCCCATACATGATCGTCCCTCCCAGTTTGCGGGTGTGCGCACCGACACCGATCTGAACATCATCGAAGACCCATTGGTGATCTACTGCGCCCCCGCAGACGACTACCTGCCCTCGCCGGAAGCCTGCCTGATTACCGGCATCACCCCGCAAAAGGCCCTGGAAGAGGGCTTTCCGGAAGCGGAGTTTATTGCCCAGATCAACGAAGCGTTCAGCCAGCCGGGAACCTGCGCCGTGGGCTACAACAGCCTCATCGCCTTGCG
>CAZFPG010000512.1:0-2557 GCA_964521055.1 uncultured Marinobacter sp. | reverse complement strand
TCAGACACGGCACCCTATTCCAGTGCCAACCTCGCCAGCTTCCTGCTGTTCGACAAGCGTTTCTGTCGAGACCTGATTGAGCTGGGCTACCGGGATGGCCAGAGCCATGCCCGGCAGATCGAACGGTTCTTTGCCCGGGAGGCAGAGGCCTGAGCAGTCGGGGCCGAGAGATCAGCCCCGCAGACCTCCTACCAGTTTATCAATGCTTTCCCTGGCATCACCAAACAGCATCCGGGTGTTGTCCTTGAAGAACAGCGGGTTCTCCACACCGGAATAACCGGTGGCCATGCCCCGCTTGAGAACAACAACCTGCCGAGCTTTCCACACTTCCAGCACCGGCATGCCGGCAATAGGGCTGCCGGGATCTTCGGCGGCGGCCGGGTTCACCGTATCGTTGGCGCCGATAACCAGCACCACGTCGGTTTCCGGGAAATCAGCGTTGATTTCGTCCATTTCCAGCACGATGTCATAAGGTACGTGGGCCTCAGCCAGCAGCACATTCATGTGCCCCGGCAGGCGGCCAGCCACGGGGTGGATACCGAAACGTACGTTCACGCCACGCTCCCGCAGTATCCTGGTCATCTCGCTGACGCCGTTCTGGGCCTGTGCCACCGCCATGCCGTAACCCGGCACAATAATCACTGAATCGGCGTTGCGCAGCTCCTCGCATACATCATCCGCACTGGACTCGTAGACGGTCTGGTCGGAATCGGTAGCGCTTGAGCTGCTGCTGGTCTGCCCGAAGCCGCCAAGAATCACACTGATGAATGACCGGTTCATGGCCTTGCACATGATGTAGCTGAGGATGGCACCGCTGCTGCCCACCAGGGCGCCAACGACAATCAGCAGGTCATTGCCCAGCATGAAGCCGATGGAAGCTGCGGCCCAACCGGAATAGCTGTTGAGCATGGATACCACCACGGGCATGTCGGCACCGCCAATGGCCATGATCAGATGGATGCCGAGCACCGAGGCGATGACCGTCATGATCACCAGGGCAAGGATGCCTGCCGCCATGCTATCAGTACCCAGGAACCAGGCGCCCAGCACGACGCAGGCGATGATCGCCACCAGATTCATCAGGTGCCGGCCGGGCAGGGTGAGGGCCTTGCTGTCGATGCGGCCGTCCAGCTTGCCGCAGGCCACCAGCGACCCGGTGAAGGTTACCGCACCGATAAAGATGCCCACGAACACTTCCACCAGTTTTATGGTGTGCTCCGCGCCGGTGGTTGCGATTAATGGCTCGATGTAGCCGGAGAAGCCCACCAGAACCGCCGCCAGACCCACAAAGCTGTGGAGCAGGGCCACCAGCTGAGGCATCTGGGTCATTTCCACCTTGTTGGCGATGGGAATGCCGATGCCGGCGCCGAGAAGCACCGCAATCACAATAGCAGTGACGCCACCGTCCACGCTGGCAAGGGTGGCCCCCACCGCGATGATGATGCCGGCAACGCCATAGAGGTTACCGCGCCGTGCGGATTCCTGGTGGCTGAGGCCGCCCAGGCTGAGGATAAAACAGATACTTGCGACCACGTAGGCCACGCTCACCAATCCTGTGCTCATATCGGGCGCCTCCTACTTGCGGAACATTTTAAGCATGCGATGGGTGACCCTGAAGCCGCCCCCCACGTTGATGCTGGCGATCAGCACCGCGACAAAGGCCATGATGCCGACGGCAATATTCTCCGCCTGGGCCAGATGCAGGATGGCACCGATCACAATGATGCCGCTGATGGCGTTGGTCACGCTCATCAGGGGGGTATGCAGGGATGGCGTCACGTTCCAGATCACCTGCCAGCCGATAAAGCAGGCCAGCACAAACACTGTAAAGTGTTGCAGGAAGCTTTCCGGCGCGTGCGCGCCGACGCCGTAGAGTGCCAGTGCCGTCACGATCAGCAGAGTACTCTTGCCGATAAGGCTACGGCGGTCGGCCTCTTTCTTGGCCGCCGCTTTATCGGCAGCTGACGGTTCCTCCGTGCCCGGCGCCGGTTTTGGGCTCACCGGCGCTTCCGGCTGGGGTGGTGGCCAGGTAACGTCGCTCTCCCGAACCACGGTCAGGCCACGGATGACATCGTCTTCCATGTTGACCTGGGGCTGGCCATCCTTCTCCGGGGTCAGCTCGGTGAGCAGGTGTACCAGGTTGGTGGCGTAAAGGTCACTGGCTACCTTGGCCATACGGCTGGGCAGGTCGGTGTAGCCGATCAGCGTCACACCATGATGATGAGCCACCTTGCCAGGCTCGGTCAGCTCACAGTTGCCACCGCGCTCCGATGCCAGGTCGACAATCACGCTGCCGGGTTTCATGGATTTCACCATGTCGGCGGTAATCAGTTTCGGGGCCGGCTTGCCGGGAATCAAGGCGGTGGTGATGATGATATCCACCTCTTCCGCCTGCTCCGCAAACAGCGCCATTTCCGCCTTGATGAACTCATCGCTCATCTGCTTGGCGTAACCGCCACTGCCGCTGCCTTCCTCGTCGCCGAAATCCAGCTCCAGGAACTCGGCGCCCATACTCTCGACCTGTTCCTTCACTTCCAGCCGGGTATCGAAGGCCCTC
>CAZFPG010000511.1:0-2561 GCA_964521055.1 uncultured Marinobacter sp. | reverse complement strand
CGAGCAGGAGCTCGCCGAGCAGCGGTCCGGATCCAATGCCGATGTGCACGGCGACGAGCACGTAGCTCGAGGCTTCGCCCTGACGGGCGGGCGGGGCCAGATCCAGTGCGAGGGTCGCGAAACCAACGATCACGGCCGCCTGGCCGGCGCCTGCGAGCAACCGCATCACGATCAGCAGCGTCACGGTGTCGGCCACGAGATGGCCGGCCAAGCCGGCTGCCGTGAGGATCGCGCCGGTCAGGATCAGGACGCGGCGGCCGTGGCGGTCCCCGACACGTCCGATGAGCGGCCGCACCGCGACCGCCGCCAACGCGTAGGCACCGAAGACGACACCCACGGCGACGTCCCCGTGCCCCAGTGCGACGACGTATCGCGGCAGGACCGGCAGGGTCATGCCGAAGGTGACGAAGAACAGGAACGTGCCTCCGGCCACGACGAGGTAGTCGCGCGAGAACAGTCCCTGCGTGGCCGGCGCCGGCGGCGGTGCGCTCGGGGCGGTCATACGGGCACGGCTCTGCTCCAGGTTCCCGACGGCGGGCGGATCGGTCCGGACGGGCGCACCCGAACGGAACTGCGCGGACGACACCGCGCACCTGTGCCAGCAACGCCCCGCAGGACCGGATCCATCCCCGCTCGACGATCGTGGAGCCAGCCGCCTGCTGGTTACGCCACTGATCCGTGCGCTGAAGAAAGTATGCGGCCCCAGCGATTTCCTGGATTACCTGGACAGCTACCGATACCCACTGGCGGGTGAGTTCTCCTTCCGCACCGACGTGATCAATGACCTGCGCATCCCCAGTGACTGGGGGCTGGAAGTGGGTGTGCTCTCGGAGATGAAGCGCAACTACGCCACCAACCGCCTGTGCCAGGTGGATATCGCCGACACCTACGACCACAAGCACCAGGAGCTTTCCCCCGAAGATGCCAGCCGCGGCCTGTCCAAGATGAGCACGGACATCAGCAAGGCGCTGTTCCGCAAGCTGGCCACCAATGGCGAGATCTTCTCCAACGAGAAATTCCGTACCATCAAGGCGGCGTATTTCCGCATTGCACTGGATTTTGTGGAAACCTACCAGAGCGATGCCGTGATCAACGGGCTGACATTTGACCGCCACAAGGAAGAGAAAGCCGTGGAACTGTTTGCCCAGAACGTGATGCGGGCAGGGGCCTATTTCCTGGATAATCCCATGGACACACCTTTCATTCCGAGCTGGAACCGGGTCACCAGTGCCATTCCGGACATCAAGGAACAGCTGTTGGAGGCGGTAGAGCTGGACAACGAGGAATATCGCTAGTGAGCAATACCCTGCACCACAAGCTCGCCACCATGCTGGATGTGGTCTATCCCGCTATTGATACCGGCTCCCTGGCGGATCAGTTGCTGAAGACCATGGGCCTGGAATCGGACGCACCTGCACCCCCGGCTCACCAGAACAACTGGGACGAATCCGATGTGATGCTGATTACCTACGCAGACACGGTCCAACGCAGCAACGAGAAACCACTCCAGACCCTGTTTCAGTTCCTTGAGGATTGCCTGAAGGGCACAGTATCGGCGGTGCATATCCTGCCATTTTTTCCCTACAGCTCGGACGATGGCTTCTCCGTAATGGACTATCTCGCGGTCAATGAATCCCATGGTGACTGGGAAGACATTGAGCGCATAGCCGGCAATTACAAACTGATGGCGGACCTGGTGATCAACCACATGTCGGCACGTAGCCGCTGGTTCGAGAACTTCAAAAAGCGGATTGATCCGGGCAAGGATTATTTCTTCGAGGCCCGGCCCACGGATGACCTGAGCGCCGTGGTTCGCCCCCGGACATCGCCCTTGCTCAATGCGGTGCAGACCGACGATGGCGAGCGTTACGTCTGGTGTACCTTCAGTGAAGACCAGGTGGACCTGAACTTTGCCAATCCCCAGGTGCTCAACGAATTTGTGGGCATCATCCGTTATTACCTGGAACGGGGCGTGACCATCTTCCGGCTGGATGCGGTGGCCTTTCTATGGAAAGAGGCAGGCACACCCTCCATCCACCTGCAGCAAACCCATGAGCTGATCAAGATACTGCGCCTGCTCATCGAGCATCACACGCCTCACGGTGTGGTGATTACCGAAACCAACGTCCCCAACCGCGAGAACCTGACCTACTTCGGCAATGCCAACGAAGCCCATGTGATCTACAATTTTTCACTGCCGCCGCTGCTGATCAACACCCTGGTCACCGGCAACTGCCGCCACCTGAAAACCTGGTTGATGAGTATGCCCCCGGCCCAGATGGGCACCACCTACCTCAACTTTATTGCCTCCCACGATGGCGTAGGCCTGCGCCCGACGGATGGATTGCTCTCGGAGGAGGAAAAGCAGCGGCTGATCAATACGATGGAATCCTTTGGGGGCAAGGTGTCCTACCGGCGCACGCCGGACGGCACGCGCGAGCCGTCGAGGACGAGCCGCGCCGGGGTGTAGGCGTCGTCGCGATAGATGCGGCACAGCGCGAACGTCAGGTCGGCATACTGGACGCCGACGGCGATCGCGCGCCGCAACGTCGAACTGCTCG
>CAZFPG010000510.1:0-2563 GCA_964521055.1 uncultured Marinobacter sp. | reverse complement strand
CGGATTAGTGGGGTCAGACCCCAAGACATTTCGCCAGGTGGATTGCACTGGGGTCTGACCCCAAAGGATTTGAAAAAGGAACTATTATTCACTTCTTTTCGTGTACTAACCCGTCATAATACGAACGAACACTAGCTAAATGGCAGATTCACTATGGCAGATAACCCGCAGGGATTGCGCCCTCAGTACGACGACGAAATCAGCCTGGTTGACCTGGCGACCACATTCCTTCGGCGCCGGCGAGTGTTCTACGCCGTCTTCCTGGTCGTCACCCTTGCAGGCGTGGCCTACGCACTGTTTACGCCAGAAAGATACGAATACGTTACCCTCGTGAAACTGGCTGAAAAGTCGGGTGGCGAGCCTATTGAAGAACCCGCCGCCCTCATTGCCGAGTTGGACAGCCTCTGGGTACCGGATCTGCAGGCGGCATATCACGAAGAACACGAGCGGTCCCTGCCTTTCAAGATAACGGCAAGCAACCCCGAAAACACCGGCTTAGTCCGAATTGTCTCAGAGACCTCACCCTCTGTTGGGGAACTTGTCGAGAGCAGCCATCGTCAACTTATCGAGCGGTTAACGTCTGATCAGGAGGAGGTGGTGGCAAGGCTGCGTAAAAGCCTGGAACGGCAGATCAAATCCCTGGACTCCACCATAGACATGCTCGAAGGAGGGGAGGATACCGGCGACGCTATCGCCTCAGCGGTAGAAAAGAAATTGTCACTGGAATCCGAGCTGGAGTCCCTGGCGCCTGCTGAAGCACTGGTGGTCAGCCGGCAAAGCGGTGAGAGCACAGGGCCGAACAAACGCCTGATTGTGGTTCTGGCAGGCATGTTGGGCTTGATGGGCGGCGTTTTCCTCGCGTTCTTCGCCGAGTTCATCGCCCTGGTGAGAGAAAGAGTAGCCACAACGCTAACAGACCAGTAGGTGAAATCGAACGTAGACCGGTAGGTCGGATTAACAAAGCGTAATCCGACAACAGGGCTGGCTGAAATCCAGCCAGTTTCCAGGCATGTCACAAGCTTTGACAAAACTTAACGCCAGAGCCTGCTCGAAAAACCTATGTCTGTAGTTTCGTTACTTGCGCACTACAGAAGATGCCGTAAAATCGGCACGCTCTTGCAACAGACGACCCATTACGCGACAGGGATGCCGTTGGGATTTAGTTGTTCCCTCCGTTGTGTTCGCTATTCCCTGTCCGTTTATTAGACAATCACGGGTATATGACCTCAAAACACTGGACCCTGGTCGGTGGGGCGGTAGCGTGCCTGATCGCCTCCGCGCATTCTTCACTGGCCACCGCCGCCCCCTGGCTGGAACCCGGTGACAACCGTGCCCGCTTCGCCCTGCAGAAACTGGCAGACAGGGGCCACCTGAACCGTACAACCTCTACCTGGCCAATAATGTTGGGCACCGTCCATAACGGCCTGAGCCGGCAAACCGGTGGCGATGGACCGGCCATTGGCGACCCGCTGGCCTACCTGAAGTTTGAGATGGCCGAGCAGGGCGCACAGGGGGGGCGTGCGGAATACGAGCTTGGAGCAACCACTGAGCCAACATTCGTAAGGGGCTTTCAGGCCGGACCCCGTGAAAACGCCGAAACAAGCCTCAACGTTCAATGGCAAGGTGAATCCTGGGCCTTCGGCCTGCAACCCTCCCTTGCGGCCAATCCCGAAGATGACGATTCCTTGCGCCTCGACGGCTCTTACCTCGCCGCCACCGCCGGTAACTGGGTATTCGGTGCCGGCGCCATCGACCGCTGGTGGGGGCCAGGCTGGCAAAGCAGCCTGATCCTGTCCAACAATGCCCGCCCCATGCCAGCAGTGTGGCTGAACCGTAAAGACGCCAGCGCACCGGAATCTGAGTGGCTGCAATGGATCGGCCCCTGGCAGTTCACCGTATTCGCCGGCCAGTTGGAAGACGAACGTGCCGTGCCGGAAGCCAAGATGATTGGTATGCGCCTGACGATAAGGCCAGTCGAAGGCCTGGATATCGGTTTCTCCCGCGCCATCATGTTCGGTGGTGAAGGCCGGCCGGAAGGCGCTTCCACGTTATGGAACGCCCTGATCGGCCGGGACAACGGCCAACTGGAAGAGGACGACCCCGGCAACCAGCTCGCCAGCATTGATGCCCGCTATGGCTTTGCCATTGGTGACCAGGCCATGGGGGTCTACGGCCAGATGATGGGCGAAGACGAAGCCGGCGCCTTTCCAGCTCGCAAGTCCTGGCTGCTGGGTACCGACTGGACCACCCAGCTGCTGAGCAGCGACCAGCAGTGGTTCATTGAATACAGCAACACCCTGGCCGATGACTTCCTCGGCAACGCCATGCCCAACATTACCTTCGACCATTCCCGTTACCGCAGTGGTTACCGCTACAAAGGCCGCAACATGGCCTCCACCTTCGACGGCGATGCGGAAACCCTGACGTTGGGCGTGTTCAATTTCTTCCCGGACGGCCGCAACCTGTCCGCCTCGCTGGGTTACCTGGACCTCAACAAAGACGGCGGCAACCGCACTGTCATCACCGACAGCGACATCTTCTTCGACACGCTCGACGTCACCTT
>CAZFPG010000509.1:0-2580 GCA_964521055.1 uncultured Marinobacter sp. | reverse complement strand
TCGACACAGGGCGGGTCGACCCGCGGCGGATGCCCCCGTCATGTTGTCCTAGTGTGTTCATTGGTGATGCATCCATTCAGGTTCGGAATACCCGGCGCCCACTATGCACACATCCGCCTGAATTTGTCCCTGCAGCGCGGGGCGTCGCGGCGTCTTATTGGCCGTGGCCGCGTAGTAGGAGGGGACCGGGGGGTACTGGGTCATAATGTTGCGCCATGCAGGGTGACGGGATAATCCGGAAGCGGCCGATGACACCGCCGTCGAGGCAAGTCTATGCCAGGACCATCGATTCGTGAAGACACGTTCTTCTACCTATATCAGAGGCCGCGATTGCCCGGGAAAGTGCTGCTATGATTGGCCAATTCCCTTGCCTGAGAGGCAACCATGAATCACCCCGAACGCTCCACCACTCCCACCGACCAGGCCGGATGGCAAGCCCTGGCAGACCAGCTCACCCACGAGGGCCGCGCCTATGTGAATGGCGCCTACCAATGGGCCAGCAATGGCGAGACTTTTGCCAGTATCAGCCCTTTGGACGGGCGCACGCTGACCAGGGTTGCAAGCTGCGACTCCGCCGATGCGGACCTTGCGGTTGCCGCCGCCAGAGACGCCTTCAACAGCGGCATCTGGAGCCAACTGGCGCCCGCCAGGCGGAAGGCGGTTCTGATTCGTTTCGCTGAGTTGATCGAGGCCCATGGCGACGAACTGGCCCTTCTGGAAACCCTGGACATGGGCAAGCCCATCGGACACGCCCGCGCAGTGGATGTGCCGGCAACCGCACGCGCCATCCGCTGGACCGCAGAGGCCGTCGACAAGGTGTACGGTGAACTGGCCGCCACCCCTCACGACCAGATCGGCATGATTTCCCGCGAGCCCATGGGCGTGGTCGCCGCCATTGTGCCCTGGAACTTCCCGATGATCATGGCCGCCTGGAAGATTGCCCCGGCCCTGGCCACCGGCAATTCGGTGATTCTCAAACCGTCGGAGAAATCCCCTCTTACCGCCATTCGCCTGGCGGCACTGGCCGGGGAAGCCGGCATCCCCTCCGGGGTGTTCAACGTGCTGCCGGGCTTGGGCCACACCGTGGGCAAGGCCCTGGCCCTGCATATGGATGTGGACTGCCTGGTATTCACCGGCTCCACCAACGTCGCCAAGCAGCTGATGATCTATGCAGGCCAGTCCAACATGAAACGGGTGTGGCTGGAAGCAGGCGGCAAGAGCCCCAATATAGTGTTCGCGGATGCGCCGGACCTGAAGAAAGCCGCCGCCGAGGCCGCCAGCGCCATTGCCTTTAACCAGGGCGAAGTGTGCACGGCCGGCAGCCGGCTGCTGGTGGAAGAAAGCATCCGTGCCGAATTCATCGGGCTGATCCGTGAGGCCCTGAAAACCTGGCGCCCCGGCCATCCGCTGGACCCGGCAACCACCTGTGGCGCCATCGTTGACCGGGCACAGCTGGATCGCATCATTGAGTACATCGGCATCGGCCAGTCCGAAGGGGCAACCCTGGTGGAAGGTGGTCAGCGAGTGATGGAAGACACCGGCGGCCTGTTCGTCCAGCCCACGGTGTTTGATGGGGTGAATAACAGCATGCGCATCGCCTCGGAGGAAATCTTCGGGCCTGTGCTGTCGGTGATTGGTTTCAGGACTGCCGAGGAAGCCATCACCATTGCCAACGATTCCATCTACGGCCTGGCGGCAGCGGTGTGGACATCAAACCTCAATACCGCTCACCGGGTCGCCAAGGCGCTTCGAGCCGGCAGCGTGTGGATTAACCACTACGACGGTGGTGATATGACCGCGCCTTTTGGCGGCTTCAAGCAGTCCGGTAACGGCCGTGACAAGTCCCTGCATGCTTTCGACAAGTACACGGAAATCAAGGCCACCTGGCTGGTACTTGAATAGCACCAACGATGAACGGCGGCTGACTTACACCGTATGCAGATACCAAAGGTATTCCAGGTCCGAAATCGTCATCTCGAATTCGTTCAGTTCGTGCTCTTTACAGGCCACGAACACATCAAGGAACTGGCTGCCCAGGTACTCCGCCATTACCGATGACTGGCCAAGCTCCCGCAGCGCATCCCGCAGGTTGTTAACCAGAGTCGCTTCGTGCTGTTCATGGGCATTACCTACGGTGACAGGAGGCGGCTCAATCCTGTTGAAAATGCCATGGTGAACTCCCGCCAGTACCGCGGACATCAGCAGATACGGATTGGCGTCGGCCCCGGCGACGCGATGCTCGATGCGCAGGGCATCCGGATCTCCACCCGGCAGGCGCAGCGATGCGGTGCGGTTGTCCACACCCCAGGTGGCCGCACTGGGCACGTAATACTCCGGGCTGAACCGGCGGTAGGAATTGATATTGGGGCAGAACAGCGCCATGGCGTCATTCATGGTGGCCACCAGCCCTCCGATGGCCCAGCGCAGCATGTCGTTGGGTTGCTCGGCATCGCCGGCGAACACGTTACGTCCCTCCCCGTCTACCAGGCTCACATGCAGGTGCATGCCGCTACCCGCCTGGTTGTGGTAGGGCTTGGCCATGAAGGTGGTGTCCATTTCATGGTCGTAGGCCATGTTCTT
>CAZFPG010000508.1:0-2596 GCA_964521055.1 uncultured Marinobacter sp. | reverse complement strand
TGATCGCCACAGTCGGTGTCCCCTTCGCGGTGATGCTGTACGCCTCCCTGCTCGCCGGCGACGAAAAGTTCCGCGCCAACATGCGCAATCCCCAGTGGCAAAAGATGATCCTTCAGCGGCCCCTGGCGGAACGTCAGCAGATGGCCCGCCAGCTGAGGGAAATCAGCATGGCCAAGAATAAGGGCAAGGAAGAGTTCATCATGGATGTCACCCCGGACGAGGTGGTAAAGGAAATGGAGGCCCACGGTGTGCAGCGTATGATTCACGGCCATACCCACCGCCCGGCAGTTCACGAACTGGAGGCCAACGGCAAACCTGCCGCGCGAATCGTTCTGGGCGACTGGGACGAAAATGTCTGGTGGCTGGAAGCGGAGCCTGGTCAGGAACCGGCACTGCTGAAACACCCGCTGTAATGGGTTGGTCGGGCTTTCCCGCCCGGCCAGCCTGCAAGCCTAGTGCTGGAGAATCTGCTCAAGAAACTTCTGCGTTCTGGCTTCCCTGGGATTGCTGAAGAACTCGCTGGGCGGAGCGCTTTCCACAATCTCGCCGCCATCCATAAAGATGCAGCCGACAGAGGCTACTGAGCCGGTATTTCTGAACGCTCATGTATAAAGTAGAACCAGTTCAGGGAATGAACCAGTTTTCCGGAGATTTTCTGTAAACCTGTCGCGAAACGTTCTAACCGGGCTCCCGATAGGTATCAATCCGGGCCAACCAGCCGGGCAGCCATTTCTCCCGCTCGATAGCCCTGGGGGCATGCTCCGCCCGGCGAGTGAGTGTGGTTTTTGCTGCCCGCCGGAAGCCCTCGAGGGCAGTGCCTCCGTCGTCCGGCATGGCAAGCAGTACCTGGAGCAGCCCCCAGCCATATCCCTGGTAGGTTTCCTTCTCTGACAGCCCCTCGCCCTTGAAATTGACGTAGTCGATGACTGCGTAGGCGCCCCCTGGTGTCCCTGTGAGCTGCCGCAGGTGACTACGAAGTGCCGCCCGACGGGGCGCCGGTGCTGCCTCAATCACCTTGACGAGAGCAGTCCGCGCCCGCCGGACGATAAACTCCGCCTGCACCCCCCGAGTGCTCAACAGAAACTCCCTCAGTAGGGCCACCCTGTCGCTGTCCTCTACTTCCCGGAAGGCATCGCGATCCGGCCAGGGAGCATCGAAAGGCTCCAGCTCGTCCAACCATCGGGGCAACGGAACCAATCGCTCCCTCATGAAACTGACCAGCGCCGGGAAGCTCTCCACAAACGGCCCCCTCACGTTCGTGGGATACCAGATGAAATGCCCGATTCCCAGCGATGGAAATGCCTCCCCCTCGTTCCAGTGGACCAGACAGGCCTCCCTGCCCGCGCATTCATTACGGAAGATCTGGCCGCCAATCCAGTTCAGCTCGGCGGGGGCAAGTTCAATATCCGGGACAGATGCTTCACTGCTTCCCCGGCATCCCGAAAAAAGCAACAAGAGCACCAGCCCGATTAACAGAGATTCATAATGAATGCGTGACATTGCCAGTCTCCAGCCGGTGGGGATACTCTGTATTACAGACATGTTGCCACGCACCAAAGCAATGGCAGCCGGAATCCGTGGCAAACATCGGAATACACTATGACATTTTTCTCAGCGCTCACCACCAGGCGCTTTGTGCACACCGTGCTACTGGCGCTTTGCTGGCTGTTAGTGGTCAGGGCGAGCTATGTATTACAGAGTGGCATCTGGCCCAACCCCGTCGGCATGGTGGCAAGCGATCTCGCGGGCGCACTGGTCCTGGCCGTTCTGTTAAATGTGGCAGCCGGCGCTTTCAGGGCACTGCTGATTATCCTGCTTGGTTGTGCGGCCTTCGTGGCGGGTATGCATCTGACCGTTCACGGCACACTGTTCCAGCTTTCACTTATCGGCAAGGGCGTGGACCCCACCTTTGTGACCGGCAGCCTGATCAACCGGCACTCGCTGCTACTGCCAGTTTACCTCCTGCTGGCCTGGTTACTGCATTGGCTGCATCGCAGACTGGTAGCCGAACCCCTGGCCGGCCGCAAGGGGCTGATTGTATTCGCCGTGCTTGTGGTGGCTGTCTATGGTGTTTCTTTCCAGAGTCTTACAACGCCCACCAACAATCTGGTTGCCAGTTTTTTCTCCCAGGTTCCCGGTGCCCTGGCCAGCCCCTTTACATCTGCTGTAAGCAGCAATAATGACGAGGAGGTTAACCCACAGGATATCCGGGACGACACCAATTTCTTCCATCAACAGGTGGCTGCTCCCGACGTTGAAAACCAGCCCAATGTGTTACTGATCATGGTCGAAGGTCTGTCTGCCGGCTATTTTCCCGATGTGCGCGACTATCATAACCTGGACCCCTCCGTGGAACTGGAAAGTCTCGAAAGCAATCTCAACCGGCACGGATTCCGTATCTACAGGAACGCATTGAGCATGGAGCGGCAGACCGACCGGGGAACCGTTACCATCCTTTGCGGTGAGTACCCCGATTTCCGCAGGCAGTCCAGGAAAATGGTCGATGTGGCTGAGGACCGTGTCAAGGCCGACTGCATGCCGGCGAGACTGCTGGAAAATGGCTACACCACGGCCTACTGGCAGGCCGCCACTCTGG
>CAZFPG010000507.1:0-2601 GCA_964521055.1 uncultured Marinobacter sp. | reverse complement strand
TGTTCAGGAAGGCAAGAAAAACAAACTGGACCTCAAACGCCAGGGCCTGGCTCCCTTTGTGGAGGCCGTCAGGGTGTTTGCCCTTGCCAATGGCGTTGGCGAAGCCAATACATTGGAGCGCATGAGCAAACTGGCGGAAAAAGGCGTCTTCGATCCCAAGGACGCCAATGCCTGGCAGGAAGCCTACAGCCTGATTCAGGCCATCCGCATGCGCGCCCACCAGGAGATGCTGGAGCGGGATGACCCCCTGTCCAACTACATTGATCCGGACGATCTCAATCCCCTGGACCGGCGGATTCTCCGGGAATCTTTCCGCCAGGCCCAACGTTTGCAGCAGAAACTGGAAGTGACCTATCAACTCTGACCACCGGGCCGACGTTTATGCTGGAGCAGATCAAAGACTGGATTGAGCGGCTCAGGGCCGGCAGCACGGGCGGCCCTGATCGCGAACACCTGCCAATTCCCAAAGCCGCCGGCAACCAGCGCCTGTCTGACTGCAGGCTGATTGTGCTCGATCTTGAAACCACCGGCCTCAATGCCGCCAGGGACGAGGTCATTGCCATTGGCGCCGTGGCTATCCACAAGAATGCCATCGACATGGGTGACCAGTTCGATCTGATCCTCAGGCGCCCCGAACTGGACATCAGTGAAACCGTCCTGATTCACGGTATCGGCCCGGAAGCGCTCACCCGCGGCCATGAAACCGAGGACGCCCTGCTGCATCTGCTGGAATGGATGAATGGTGACCCGATCCTTGCCTACCATTCAGCCTTTGACCAGAAGTTCCTTGAAAAGGCACTCAAAAACACCCTCGGGTACACCCAGCCCCACACCTGGATAGATGTGGCCGATATGCTTCCAGCCTTCTTTCCCGATGCAAAAACCGGTGGCCGGGGCCTGGACAACTGGGCTGATTTTTTCGGCCTGGAGGTCAGCGCCCGCCACCATGCCGCCGCCGATGCCCTCGCAACCGCCGAATTGGCCCTTGTAGTGATAAACAAGGCACGAAAACACGATGTCGTCACATTGCAGGACCTCAATGACAAGCTAAAGTACTACCGGCGTCTTAAAAACATGCATCGTCCAGGTTAGAGACACCTGAACTGTGTCGCGTTTGCGGACTCTTTGGCAGGCAAATAACTGAGAATTAGACCTTTTGCCAATATCTATATATCGCTTGACGGGTAAAGTCGGAGAAGACACCAAGTCGGAGAAGAACTATATGAATAATAATTTCTCTACCACAAACCCATCACCGAAAACCCACCCAACCTCCACAACAACAAAACAGGAGTGATCCTATGTCAGGTCATGACTACGATGCTGTGAATTACTGGAAGGCGAACCTTCGCCTGATATTCGGGAGCCTGATCGTCTGGGCCCTGGTATCCTATGGATTTGCGATACTGCTTCGCCCCATGCTCGCCGGAATTCCTATTGGCGGAACCGACCTCGGGTTCTGGTTCGCCCAACAGGGTTCGATTCTTACCTTCATCGCGCTGATCTTTCATTACGCCTGGCGAATGAACAAGCTCGATGAAAAATTCGACGTGCATGAGGAGTAAGTTCGAATGGACCAGTTTATAATCAACCTGTTATTCGTCGGCGGTTCATTCGCCCTCTATATCGGCATCGCCATCTGGGCGAAAGCCGGTAGTACAAGTGATTTCTACGTCGCGGGTGGCGGCGTTCATCCGATCACTAACGGTGCTGCAATCGGCGCTGACTGGATGTCCGCGGCATCCTTCATTTCCATGGCGGGCCTGATTGCCGCCGGCGGCTACGCCAACTCAACCTTCCTGATGGGCTGGACCGGTGGCTACGTGCTGCTGGCGATGCTGCTCGCCCCTTACCTGCGTAAGTTCGGCAAGTTTACGGTTCCCGAGTTTATCGGCGACCGTTTCTACAGCAGGAACGCGCGGTTTGTGGCTGTTGCCTGCCTGATCGTGGCGTCGGTTACCTACGTTATCGGCCAGATGGCCGGTGCCGGTGTTGCCTTCTCACGCTTCCTGGAAGTGGATTCCACCACGGGCCTGATGATCGCGGCTGTCGTGGTATTCATTTACGCCGTACTGGGTGGCATGAAAGGTATCACCTATACCCAGGTGGCCCAGTACTGCGTGCTGATCATCGCCTACACCATCCCGGCGGTATTCATTTCGCTGCAACTGACTGGTAATCCGCTGCCTCCGCTTGGCCTGTTCTCTACCCACGTGGAGTCTGGCATTCCCCTGCTGGAAAAGCTGGACCAGATCATCACCGAGCTTGGTTTCCGGGATTACACCGATGATGTGGACAACAAGCTGAACATGGTTCTGTTTACCCTGTCACTGATGATCGGTACCGCCGGTCTGCCGCACGTTATCATCCGCTTCTTCACCGTACCCAAGGTTGCAGACGCACGCTGGTCCGCTGGCTGGGCACTGGTCTTCATCGCCCTGCTGTACCTGACAGCGCCTGCCGTTGCTTCCATGGCACGACTGAACCTGATGACCACCATCTATCCCGACGGTGTCGAAAATCAGGCCATCGAGTATGAAGACCGGCCTCAGTGGGTTCGCGAATGGGAGGTTACCGGCCTGATCCAGTTCGAGGACAAGA
>CAZFPG010000506.1:0-2602 GCA_964521055.1 uncultured Marinobacter sp. | reverse complement strand
ACCTATACCCTCACCAACGTGACACGTAACCCCCGAGCCGAGCGCAACCCTTACGGTTTTGAATGGTGGGTGGGCGACAACGGCGTGCTGATTGATCCGGACGGCGAACTGCTGAGCCAGAGCGACGGCCAGGGCGCAGATAGCGACATTCAGCAGCGGCTGTGGACGCACTTCATCAATTGGCTGGAACAGAACCGCCCCCAGCGCCCGCTGAACGGTGTGGTGCTTGCGGTGGACCTTGCCCGTCTGAGCTCAGGTAACGAGAAGCAGCGCCAGGCCCAGGCTCACCTGTTGCGTACCCGTCTGCGGGAATTGATGGAGAAACTGGGCTCCCAGTTACCGGTGTACATCAGCTTTACCAAGATGGATCTGCTTTACGGTTTTGCACCCTTTGCCCGAACCCTGTCAAAAGCCGAGCGTGAACAGCCACTGGGTTTCACTTTTCAACTGGATGGCCAGCAAGACCCAGATGACTGGCTGGGTGAATTTGACCAGAGCTTCAGCAAGCTCGCGGAACAACTGGGTGAGCGGCTACCGGACGTTCTGTCGGCCACGCGGGATGCCGAAGAGCGTGCGGCAGCCTATTCCTTTACCCGCCAGCTGGCCGGCCTGAAGCCGGTACTGGAGCAGTTCCTGACGGATCTGCTCTCGGCCGATGCCTTCTCCACACCGGCACTGGTACGCGGTGCTTACTTCACCTCCGTGGTTCAGGAAGGTGTTCCGGAGGATGCATTCGTCTCTGCCGCAGCCGCGAACTACGGGCTTGCCAGCCCGATACAGCCGGCGCAACGTGGCGGACAGTCTGCAAGCCTGTTTACGGAAAAATTGTTTCCCAACATTATCTATCGCGAAGCGGGTCTGGCTGGTGACAACCAGAAGGTGGTTGGCAGCCGCCGCCGGCGGATTGCGGTTGCTGCGGTTGTTGCCGTCGCTGCGGGGCTGGGCATGACCGCCGGCTGGCAACATTACTTTATAGAAAATGCCCAGGCCGCGGCTGCGGTGGAGGACCGGGTGCGAAGCTTTATCGATAACTGGCGTCCTGTCGGCTATGAGCCGGACACTACCGGCCGTAACCTGCTGGAACCTCTGGACGAGTTGCGGGAAGCCACGCTTGCGTTCGGAGACTACCGTGCGGAACCGGCACTGGTGGCGGATATGGGCCTGTACAAGGGCCACAAGGTCGGTCCGGAAGTGGAGGAGTCCTATCTGGACATGCTGGCTTACCAGTTCATGCCGGCATTGATGCTGGGCGTGATGGGAGAGATGAGCAATGCTCCGGATAACAGTTCCGAACGCCTCGACCACCTGCGGGTGTTGCGCATGCTCTACGACGCCAGCGGCCGCCGCATGGATATTGTCCGCAGTTACATGAGTGACTACTGGCAGCAGATGTTTCCGGCCCAGCGGAACCTGCAACAGCGCCTGCTCAGCCATCTGGACTACGCCCTGCTGCACACGGACCTGAACCAGCGGGTCAAAGACGGTGACAGAACCGCCGATATGGCCCTGGCACCCTTCCGGAGCAGTGTTCAGTGGGCCCAGCATGAGCTCGGGCGCATCGCCACACCAGACCGGGTCTATCGGGATCTGGAAAAGGAAGCGGAGCAGAATTTCCGTTCACCACTGGATCTGGCAAGAGAATCCGGGCCCGCTTTCAGTAGCGTGTTCGTTCGCCTGGATGAATTTGGTGAGCCCCTGGAAGACGACAACCCGGAAGCGAATGATCCGATAGTGATTCCGTCCCTTCTGACCCGGGCAGGGCTGGATTCCTGGTTCCTGCGAAAGTCGGGCTCCGTCACGGAACTGGCGCTGGTTGACGCCTGGGTGTTGGGTCGTCGTGATGATGTGGACTTCAGTGAAGCGGATGAAGCCGAGCTTCAGGCACGGCTGCAGTCACTGTACGCAGACAACTACGTTGAAAGCTGGCGCCGGGCCCTGAGCCGGCTGGACATCCAGAGCTTCAGCGATCTGAACCATGGTGTTCGTGTCCTGGAAAGTCTCACCAGTGGTCACGAGCCACTGAACCAGTTGCTGGCCCAGGTAACCGCCAACACCCGCCTGATTCCCGGTGGAAGTGAAGAGGCCGAAGCGGCTCGCAAGGTGATGGAGCAGTCTTCCCACTTCCAGATGGTGCAGGATATTGAGCGCCGGTTTACCGATCTGAATGAACTGATGGACAAGAACGGTGACGACCCCAGCGACATGGAGCAGGCCATGGAGGTGGTCAAGGACCTCCATGAATACCTCCGCGGAATTCAGGAAGCCCCGGATCGCGGCAAGGCTGCATTGTCTGCCGCCCGCGCCCGCATGGGCCTGCGGGGCGCCGATCCGATCTTCACCTTGCAAAGGGTGGCCTCTAACCAGCCGGCACCACTGGACCGTATGCTGGAGAAACTGGCTTCCGAGAGCTGGCGTGTGGTGCTGGACCAGGCCGTAGCGCAGCTTGAGCGCCAGTGGTACCAGGAAGTGTACCAGCCGTTCCAGCAGAGCCTTGCCAGACATTATCCGTTCAACCCGGGCGCCGGCCGCGATGCCGCATTACAGGACTTTGAACGGTTCTTTGCACCGGATGGCGTACTGGACGAGTTCTACAATGAAAACC